>NZ_JBOEFX010000182.1:0-9536 GCF_050633125.1 Lewinella sp. | reverse complement strand
CTGCGCCGGCACCAGCCGTTGGAGGTCATTGAGGATAATTAATATGAAAATATTAATACTTTAGTATCTAAAATAAAAATTTACACTGAATGAATTTATATAAAAGCTGGGGTTTTCAGGATAATCCATTTGCTACTGTGGCATTAGAAGCAAATGAAGAGGGAGAAAAGCTTCTCATTGGGCGTGATATTGAAATGTCAAAAATTCACAGAAGAATATTTTTAAGACCTAAGTGTGTGACAATTGAAGGGTATAATGGTGTTGGAAAAACTAGCCTTGTTAATGTCGCAATATATAAGCTCTATAAAGAATTCGTAGATAAGAATATTAACCAATTATTTATCCCGAATCCAACAGTATTTCAATTGTCCCAGGACTTACCTACGAATGATTTTATTGATAAGGTTTACTATTCTATTGCTCAACTTATATTAAAGGAATATACACTCATTAAACGACTGGGAGTTTTATTTGAAAATATTAGTGTTGTAGAGAATTTTTTAAATACATATCAGCTGCATAGTTTGCAAGGAGGTATAGCTTCTGTCAGTTTTGGAGAAAGTATAGAATTAAATGGAAGCCATGCGTTTAATCTCAGTGGATTTCGTAAAATTGTTGATGCTTGGTTAGATGTATTATATAAAAAGAAGAGTGGAATTGTTTGTATAATTGATAATGTCGAACTTGTTCAAACTTCTAAAAATGCAAAGCATCAACTGGAATATTTAAGAGATGAGTTGCTGACTAAAAAAGGTCTTAGGTGGGTATTGTGTGGTGCATCTGGGATCATTCTTGGATGCACTTCATCTCCAAGATTAACGGGTATTCTTCATAACCCAATAGAGGTTAAAGGCTTTCGTAATGATGAAATTTCACGAGAAATATTCAGGTCTCGAATAAATTATTACAAAATAGAAAAGCAAGGTCCTCTTGATGTAAGTAGACAAACCTACTTGCCAATAAACCAACATGGATTTGTTATTTTACTTTCTATATTGAGCGGGAACATTCGCCACGCTCTATATTACGCAGGCGAATTTTCATTATGGTGTGCTGATAATGAGTATCGCCCAGAAACAAATATAGAAAAGAGAAAACTATTAGGTGATTGGTTGAGAATGTACAGTGAGGAGTTAGGGAAAGCATTTGATGTTTCAGTATCTCCTAAAGGGAAACGATTTTTTCTATCAGCTTGTAAACTTGAAAGAAGTTTTTCTTATAGTGAGCATAAGGCACTAGGATTTAATAGTACACAGGACATGAGGAATTATGTATCAGAATTAGAAAATTTAGAATTACTTCAAAGTATTCGTACTGAGGAGGATAAAAGAAGAAGACTTATTCAATTAACACCTAAAGGGATGATACTTTATGTAATCGGACTCAATGAAGAATAATAATTAACAACGACCTCCAACTTTACCTACCCGTCCATGCTCCGCTTCGCTGCGCACGGCGGGTAGCCATGAGTTCGGTCCAATTGCAGATTCTATTCTAGCTTATTAGAAAAAAACAAGTAATTGAGTAAAGCGGTGCTCGCACAACTCGCCATGGCGTACATACGGCCCTATTGGCCGATTAACTTCATCAAAAAAACTAATGAGTAAAAATGAGAACTAGTTGGGAGGTAAGGAAGGTTACTTTCAAAGTCTTGCTTTTTATATTATCTACTCCATTTGCATTATTTAGCCAGGAGATGTTCAAATATGAAAAATTTGATGGAGAATTAGATCGCCTTTTTCGTAAGCAGTATTCGGTGAAGTATCAGCGAGTGCAAGACGTTTTAGCAGAGGATAGTACCGCCATAATGGATAATAATTTAGGAATAGTAAGGATTTTAGAGTACACAGGTGAAGAAGATAAAGAGTTAAGTCAAGAGTTATTTGATGAAGTATATTGGTGTAGTTGTATGCGTTATAAAGACTCTATAGCGTTAGCAGTTGGCTTAGGTTTTCAAGGGGGGATTGGGGTTGGAGCAATGGGAGATTTAAGCAGTAATAAATACCAAGCTATAGTAGGTCTCCACGGTGGTAATTCAGAAATGATGCAACTTGAAGATACTACAGTTATGATAGGTGATTTAGAAATAATTATACCTAAAAGTGGTCTTGTACTATCTGATGAATGGAGAAAAGGTAAAAGCGATATTTTAGAGTGGAAAATGTCAGGCTTCTCCAATGCTTTTTATGAAAAGTCAGATGATTTATGGATCAGGAAGAGATTCTTTATTGATCTTCATTTTCGATGTAGGATCAATACTTTTGATGAGTGAGGAGAGATGTTTTAATTCCAACATTTACCAGTATGATCACCGATTAGAGAGAAGGTCAGAACAGCTTGGGTATTCTTCGCTTAATTATCGAATACAAAGCCAATGGTCTTGCTTTTGGGCCTTGCATCCATTTGAACCATTGACTTTGTGGACGGCTTGCTCACCAATTTCCACTAGTAGCGTAGAAACAGAACCAGTTTGCGGAAGCATTAAATCGTTCTAGCTTGGTTTGGTGAGTAAAAAGATCATAAATTGTAAGTCGCAAAGCCTTATCCGTGGCCGAGTGTAATTGAAATAGAAATAGTAAAGAAAAGTTACTGGACCGAACTTTGCTAGTGCGACAATGCCTCCTGCGTCGGCACTGCGCCCTAGCCGGAGTTCTGCGAAATGAACTTCTACAAATAAATATTTAGAAATGAAATCCTGCTGTATACTGAAATAGACCTTCAAAATCTGAAAAACTTTCTTCTGTTCTTATATTCTTTGCTCGGAAAATCTGTAAAAGCCCCCCCAGTTCTACATAGATTCTACTTCCAGAATTGGAAGGGATGAGTAGGCCTATACCCAGGTTAAATTTTGGACTTAGGCGATATTTTAACGTGCTTGGGAATGCGAGACCTCTGTTTAGCGGCAGAGACATTCCAACTTGAAATGAGGAATAAGGTATAATGTAATTAACAAATTTATTGCCTGTTACCATATATTTTGATCTAAACATAGAGTTCTTTCCTAATGCTATTCTAGCATCAAATGATATATTAAGATAGTCTACACTTATGGTATCTATTTCTTTCTCAATTTCTGAATCGGATCTGTTATCCCTTAGCCTTGAATAACCTATTTGTATACCTGCTAATTTATTTGGGCTTAAAGCAAAACTGTTAGATATGCTAAAGTCTAACCCGAAGTCGCTAAGGCCAGAGATTTGGAACAGCCAGTATGACTGGTCTTTGTTAGAAAAAGCGTTCACTAATTCCATAAGTTGAGCATTTTCAGCTGCTTCTTTCTCTGCAGACAGTCTTGAGGTTTTTAGTTTTTCAGAAAGGATAGTAATATCCCGATTAGAAGAGGCTAATTGTTTGTCTAAGAGCTTTTGGTTTTCCTCCAACTCTATTATTGTTTCACTTAATGCATCATTTTTATCTTCGGATAGATTTAGCTCATACATAAGTTGATCATACTGAAATTTTGTGTCTATAAGAGATCTGTTCAGTGAAAGAATCTCTCGAGTATATCCTTCTATATCTTTTTCTAATCTTTCTATATCAGCGTCACTTTGTTCTCTTTGTCTTAGTAAATCATCAATTTTCTTTTGCTTGATGTCTATCTCTGCTCTTTGTTCAGTTGACCTGTTTTTTAGATCAAGAATTCTACGAGACAATCTGTTTAAAGGACTTTCGCCAATAATTAAATTCTCAATTTGGCAATGAATCAGAAGTGGAGTTAAGAAAAATAAAGCGAGTAATATGTATCTCATTCAAAGTGAAATTTAATAAAAGCAATTTCCTCTCTAGCTCTTTTAGAGAGACCTGGGTTGTCACATATGTTATCAGAGTTCAAATATCCGATAAATGTTTCAAGATAAGATGATTTTATCAATTTAATATCGTAATCAAGTTCTTCATCTTGTATGTTCAAAAGATTGATCGTTTCTTTTATATCTTCTTTTATCAAGCATGTACTGGTTTGTGATCCTGTATCTTCTTCAGAAGGAGGAAAAAACTCTATTCCAAAAAAATTTTGAATTGGACCAGATTTATATATTTTGTATGTGAGAAAAGACAAAATAAATATGCATATTAGTGCTAGTATAACTCTGCACGTCTTTGATTTACAGTTGTCGAGAATAATTTTTATTATCTCTACTCTATCTGTTGAGGGCATAAGGATGTTTTTGAAAAATATGTATCGGAATTAGTATACTCGGCTTAAATGGTTCAATCTACACATATATTGTTTTTGAAGAAAAAAAGTGATAGAAAATTCGCAGAACTTTGCTACTACGTCCATGCTCCCTTCGGTCGCACGTCGCAGTAGCCTGAGTTCTACGATATTAATAAAAAAATGAATGACAGAGAAAGAAAGAATCCTACGAAAGTGTCAGATCACAGAACTAGATGATGAACTAAGGTACTTTATTTGTTCTGACTTAGGAGACGATTCTGTAAAGGAGGTGTTTCTGTCAGGTAAGCAAAGATTTGAGTATAAAAGCTATAGTATAGGTGACGAAATCTATGCTTGTAAGAGCTTAACGAATGAATGGAGGCTTGTAACAGGAACTCAATTTAAGAGGAGTCAGATTTTATCCCGTTTAAAGAAAGATTTGGATAAAATAGTTAAATAAAAATTCCGCTATTAAACCTTCTAAGTATGGGACTAGATTCGGTTGAATTACTTGTAGCAATTGAAGAATGTTTTGGAATAGAAATTCCAGATATTGAAGCCGAAAGGATTCATACAGTAAATGATATGATAGAAGCTTGCTCTAGCAGAATAAGCCAAAAACCAATGATTAAATGTCTACAGCAACATATATTCTATAAGTTTCGATTAGCATTAATCAAATTAGGCAATTTAAGGGATGTAATTACTCCTTCTACTACTTTAATCAATCTTGTTGACCATAATAATTTAGAAAGCCAATGGAAATTTATTGAAGATGAATTGAGGCTAGAATTACCTAAATTGACAACTTTAGACATTTATCCAGAGAAAGATCAAGAAGTGAAAATTCTGGGTCTCACAGTAATTAGAAGGTATGATTCAGTTTCAGCAAATACAATCAAGAGGGTAATTGATTGGATTATTTCGCTAAATTTTCATGAATTAATAGAAATTGATCAAATTACAGGTAGGTATGAGGTTGAAAGAATAGCAATTGGTGTAATAAGTGATAGGATTGGAGTGCCAGTAAATGAGATAGAACTTGGGCATTCATTTTCATATGATCTAGGGGTAGATTGAAATGAAAAAAATTAAAGAAATATACATCGTAGAACTTTGGCTACCTGACAATAGCCTCCGCAAAGCTCCGGCTACGGCGCATACCCTAGGAGTTGGCTGCAATGAGTGAAAAACCAGCGAAATAACGTATGGATTTAGATAGGAAAGTGTAAACGATATTTTTGGTTTTTCATGTTTCACAGACTGAGCTAAACGATCAGTGCTATTTTATCCAATTTCCTGCACTTATTGACAAGGTGACGTAAGATGGTTATTTTTGTCAAAAAATGTTGATGATAAGAAAAAAATCAAGAACAGGGGTCACCAAGAACTTTGCTACTAGAAGAGAGGCATTCTCAGCTTTTAAGAAAGATTATGATATACCTCATTCCGAACAACCTGATAAGGTAGTAAAACCAAGAACACCAGATGGGGAAAAGGCTTCATTAGATGACAGAAACGTCAGATTATATATATTTAGAGCCTTAAGTAACTTTTTCGGACTTTTCGTTAGAAGTGAAACCCATCTACGAGAAGACAAAAAGGCTTTATATGCAGAAAGAAAAGGTAGTCAGGGAAGACACTTTAATGCTGGATTTTCTGGTGCGAAATTAAGAGACCATTACAATTTTGACTCAAGCGAAGATGACTAGAATATTTCACTCAAGCGATATATTTAGAAGTAGAAAAATTTTGACTGACTATTTATACAATAGTTCAGGCAGTGATTCTTTTTTAAATAATAGAAAAATCAGCTGGTACAAAATTCTTTTTGAAGGAGAAGATAATGACAAAGTTTATAAGAGCTTTTTTAAGGATTTTCTACTTGGACTTGATAGACAAGATCATCTCAAGAAATACTTATTTTATTATGAACAACATGTTTCCAAAATAAGTAAGGCTAGAAGTAAAATTGGAATGTTTTATCACTTAATGAAGAAAAATGAAGCTTTAAGACAAAGATATATAGAAGCAGAGACTAAAATTAGTGATACGTCTAGTTTCTTTTTTGGTGCATTTCAAATTAATAAATTAGAATTTGATTTGATTGAAGAAAATTTAATTAATGATAATTTTCGATTCGGTTTATGTATACAGGAAGATGATTTTGATGGTATTGAGAATAGAATTTTGACAGAATCACTTATCAGTTTTCCTGATACTATTCAAGTAAGCAAATCCAATAGGGTAGAAGTTGATAACTACAGATTGATTCAGAAGTTTCTAAAGGCGAATACACTTTTATACGATTTCTTCTTTGATGGGAGAGATAATTTAGTATTCTCTCTTTATGTAGGTGAAAAATGTCAACAACTAGCAAATGATGTAATAAAAGACTCGTTAAGTTTTGTTCAAGGAGAATTAATAGAAGAAGGTGAGATTCCAGATAATGAGATTAATGAACTAATTAGTCGATATTTAAATAATAGCCATTATTGAATTAATGAGATACTGCAGCCAACTTTGCTACTACGTACATGCTCCCTTCGGTCGCACGCCGCAGTAGCTTGAGTTGTGTGCAACTAGATAAAACAGAATTAAGAAAAGGAACCTTATCTTTCAACCGCTGGTTTTGTAGCTGTTAACCAAACACAGTTTATTATTAATGACCCACCTAGACAAAAATCCATTTTTTGACCGAATCAAAGAGAGCAAAAATGTTCTACTTGCTGGTGCAGGAGGCGGTTTTGATATCTATTCAGGAATTCCGATATATCAGAACTTAATCAACTCAGGAAAAAATGTTGTGCTTGCGAATTATTCTTTCACATTGCTAGAGGAAACCACGTCGGAAGAAGTTTTTCCGAATTGCTACAAAGTCAGAATGGGAGATTCAGATAAGTCAGGAAGAAATTATTTTCCTGAAAAATATTTATGTTCATTTCTGGGATCGAAAGGGGCTTATATTACAGTTTATGGATTAAGTAGAGTTGGTGTTCAGCCTACTCGAGATACTTATAATTATATCATAAAAGAACATGACATTGATACTGTAATATTGGTAGATGGAGGAACTGATAGTCTAATGTTCGGTGATGAAGAAGGACTAGGAACTCCACAAGAAGATATTTGTTCGATGGCAGCTGCCCATAGAACTGGGGTCAAAAATCAGATACTGTTAAGCATTGGATTTGGCGTTGACCATTATCACGGAGTTTCGCATTATCGATTTTTAGAAAATATTTCGGAGCTTACAAGAGAAGGAGGATACTTAGGTGTGTTTCACTTGCTACCTGATATGGAAGAAGCTATATTATTAGAAGAATTAGTAGAGTATGCTAATATCGTGATGAGAGGTCGAGAAAGCATAGTAGCTAATTCAATTGTTAGTGCTGTTCAAGGCAATTACGGAGATTTTCACCGTACTAAGAGGACGAAAGGAAGCGAATTATGGATTAATCCATTGATGTCTATGTACTGGGCTTTTGACCTTCATAAAGTGATTCGAAAAATCAAGTATTACGATGAGATTAAGGCTAGCAAGACGATTGGAGAGTTCAATATGGGGCTAAGCTCCTATCGTCAGAATATCAAAAAAACTCGAGAGAAGAAGAATATTCCGATTTAGGAGTAGTAAAATATTATGAAAGCACACAACTTAGCTTGTGCGACTATACCCGCCCGGAGTTGTATTCCACTCGATCATATAGTTGGTGCTGTACTTGATCTGCGGTGTACTTGGCGGTTGTTGGTGAAGAGGGGCGTGTACATCGCACAAGCCCGAGTTCTGCGAAATAGAAGATACATCATATTGAAAATATACACGTTTAAATGAAAAATAAATTCATTACCCTATGTCATTTAGTATACAAGAGTATATAACAAAGTCAAAAGCCCATTTGCTAAAGGACGAATTATTTGATGCTCTCAAGGTGTTGATTGTAATTGTGGGTAAGGTAATAGAGCAATCCGGATCGTCTACTTCTAAAGAGTTGCAAAATCAGCTATATTTATTCTCAAATAATTTAAATCGAATCAAAAAAGATTATTTACTTGGAGTAATTGATTGGGACAAAAAGAATACAGAATTAAATAAGCTGGTATTAGCAATTCTTAACTCTTATGACCTTTTACAAGAATTAAACGAAGAATTAGAAAATAATGAAGGTCTAAGTTTGACCATTGGAAGTAGAATTTATACTCATAGGCTGAGAAATATTAATCGTGAAATCTCTTAATAACTATGGTAGATTTGAAAGATACAATTGATTATAAAGAAACCATTAAGTTTAATGAAAAGAGATATTCTATTAAGGTAGATCAGCTCAAACCTAATGAGCATGTTTTCATGACAAAGATACTTGATCAATTGTCCGGGGTAGATACGAGATATACAAATTCCTGTAAGAAGAAGGTTGTTATTGATTTTAAGATTACCAGGTTCGAATACAGTGAAGCTCTAACGATCAAGAGTAAAGGGATTAAGGATATGTACTATATAATTATTTCAAGAGGATTAATATTAAGATTATTTACTCTAATAGAAACTGCGGCTATAGGTGTTAAGCGACAGAACAAATTAAAAATTGATAGAAAAAGATCAGCTATTGGAAATGATATACTTGTCGAAGACATTAGTAGGTTTTCTTTTGAAAAGAACCAGCATTCAACCAATAAAGAACGCGAAAGAATAGACTTAACTTTCTTATCAGTGTTAGAATTTGTATTATATCATGAAATGAGCCATATTTATCAAGGTCATATAGAATGGATGGCGAATAGATCGGAAGTCAATTCTTTTGGGTTTCATCCACTAAAAGACAAAATTGGTAATATTCGGTTACTCGAACACCACGCTGATGAAAATTCAGTATGGTTATGTATGTCCGAAAATTATCAGGGAAATCCATTGTTGATTGACATGTTAAAAGGAAGTTTTAGTTATAGCGATTACTTATCTCATTTTGTATATGGATTAATTATATTTTTTCATTTTTTTGAAGACTTTCAGGAATATGCTTTTGAAAAGAGAGGAACCTCACACCCACATCCTGAAATAAGAACGAATATTATATATAGCAGTATCAAAAATATCATATCATATTTATGTGATATTGACTCTGATATAGAATCACTTAATGAAGATGTAGACTTGGGGTACAATGCAGCAATAAAAGCTCTTGAGGCTGATTTGGTAGACTTCAGGCCTTTCTATAATTCTTTTCATTCTATTAATCCGGGTGATTGGATGCTGAAAGAGGTGTCCAATTATAACAACTCTAAAATGTATCTAATAAAAATGTTGGAATCGTACAAAATTTTGAAAAACTAATGAAGTTCGCAGAACTTTGCTACCATCGACAAGCCTCCTATCGTCGGC
>NZ_JBOEFX010000181.1:13759-16328 GCF_050633125.1 Lewinella sp. | reverse complement strand
GGCACATCTACCGTGACGATCAACCTCATCCAAAGTGCTACCGTAACGACAGCGAGCACCAGTTGTGCCAACGGAGAAGACGGCGCACTAACGGTAACGGAAGTAATCGACGGCGCAGGCCCTTACCAGTACAGTATTGATGGCGAAGTATTTGGCGAAAGCAATACATTCGAGGGCTTATTAGCAGGCAACTATCCCGTAACCATCATGGATGCGCAGGGCAACACCTTTGACGCGGGCACTTACGAAGTAGAAGATGCTCCTGAGATTGTGCTTACCACGGAAGCCATAGAAAACACCATTACAGCTACGGCTACTGGTGGAACTGGCAATTTGATGTACAGTATCGACGGTGGTATCACCTTCCAGGAAAGCGGCACCTTTGCTGATCTGCCGGATGGCAATTACGTCATTGTCGTGATCGACGAGAACGAGTGTACCGTCAGTTCGGAAGAGATCACGATTGACATCGTTGGTGTTGGAGAACTGGCCTTCGATCTGCGCTTTAACCTGTTTCCTAATCCGGTGAGTACGGAGCTTACACTGGAATTGCAACAGCCTACTGCGCGGGATATTAGAATTCTGGTTTATGATATAGCCGGCCGTTTGTTGCTGGAGCAAAATGTTACGAAACCAGGCGATTACCTAAAGACAACAATAGATGTGCGGCAGTTACCAGCCGGCAGCTACGAAGTGATCATTTCCGATAATCTGATTAAAGGGAGAGGTCGTTTTGTGAAGATGTAAGAAAAGTTTGAGGTGGTACTGTAATAAATCACCCTAAGCTGATGTGACAGAAAGAGGCGTTCCTTGGCTAATTGGTCAGGGAACGCCTTTTTGATTAGCCTTCGAAAATAATGGGATGACACTTTTCTACAAACTGTTCAACATCCGTTTCTGAAAGTAAGGTTGGGTATGACATCAGCAATAATTGAAAAGGTGCGTGGCCTTTTTCCGAAGATGGCACTTCGTAATAATGTTGATTCAGTTTTAATCCAATTCTTTCGTAAAAATTTATCCTGCGTTGATTGATAGGGGAGTCAGGTAATTCAACTTCTAGCAGAATTGGTTTGCTGCCATCCATGAATTGTTCAAGGATTAACTTTCCGAACCCCTTGTTTCTATGTTGTGTAGCTGTTGCAAAATGGTCTATGTATCGATGGTTTTCAAAATCCCACCACAAGAAAAAGCCTATAAACTGGTTATCATGAATGATGATATCAAAATGATAACTTGGTTTTTCNNATCACGCGAGATTGGGCATCAATTAACCTCCGCTCCTCCGCAGGGAAGGCTTCTTCATATAGTTTCCACGCGATTTGGAAATAGTTATCTGTAATACTTTTAAGTCTGATTATTTTCATTGGGCAGCACTAACTGGGAGGATAACAAAGTAAAATTTTCGATGGATTTTTAGAAGTAAAGGTGATTTCTGAAATGGCTGCCGAAATAAATATTTCATCTCCCTGCGTGTAGCTGTACTCCTTGCCATTACAACTCATGAGGCCATCACCGGCATAGATAACAGCGACATAGAAACAAGAATTACCCTGGATGGTATATTTCCCATCTAAGAGCAATTCATTTAGGCCGAAGCAGTTGGTATGCTTTTTATTGAATAAGGTCTTTAGTGTAAACTCATTAGAGCTGTCCAGTACCTCTGGTGTTATTTTCCACTTTTGTAGCGCTTCGTCTAAGGTGTGGGTATCGTAATGAAAACATTCGAGCATTTTTTCTTCGCCAACTCCCTGATGAATCAATTCTGGTCCAATTTTTAGACCATTTGGCGTTGTTTTTTCTACGCGCATGGTATAATCGGTCGGTTCTTGAACTTCCATTAAAAAGCAACCAGCGCCGATAGCATGTGGCACCCCACCGTAAATCATAAAAGCATCGCCGGGCTTTACTTCAATTTTGTGCAGGCAGTCAAGCATTCCCTGAATGTTTTGATTGTCAAAGTGAGCTTTCCATTCCTTTTTGGTAACATGCTTTTTGAAACCCATGTAAACGACACTTTTCTCGCCGTTTATTTCACGTGTATTCAGTACATACCACGATTCTGTTTTGCCAAAGGCGGAATTAAATACATTTCTAGCATACTGCTTATCCGGGTGTACCTGAACGGTTAGTCGTTCCAAAGAATCCAGCATTTTAATAAGAACTCCTGTTGTTCCGTATTTCTGAGCCAATTCTTTGCCTAAATACAATTCCAGGTTTGAATCGATTAAAGCTTTTAGTGGTAAAATGCCATCATCGGTATCTATAAGCGATAGCCCTTCATTTGCGGGCCTGTTTTTTCCACGTGCTGTAACGGTAGACATGATCCATTCTTCAGGCGTACTTCCATCTATCTCAGGAGCAGTCTTTTTCCATTTGTCAATCAAAGCACCACCTTCATAAGTTCTCCAAACCCTGTTTGAAAGCTGTTTTAGGGGAATAGATGCGTATTTGTGTAGATGCTGATTCATTTTTCGGTTATATGTTTAGCGTGTGCCTTGAATGGTAAATATACCCGAATGTCCCAAAAAAGGAGATAACCGAAAAGTCGGGAGCACCTTTTAATTTTACT
>NZ_JBOEFX010000181.1:6612-13645 GCF_050633125.1 Lewinella sp. | reverse complement strand
TTTGTTTTCGATTGACTCTAAACACAAAAAATGCCAGAGAGTCATTTTACTCTAATGCATTGAGAAGCTTATGCACAATAGCCTGTGCTCTTCTGTGCCCGTACCCGGTGCCATAGGCTGTTGAGGTCAACGCGATAACCATGTTTTCTTGAGGTACTACGACTAAATAATTTCCACCGTTTCCTGAGGCATATAAAAAGTCGATTTCTTTGCCGTTGTATGTTCGCTGGGTTTTGTACCAGAACATTCCATAAGCGTTCGCAAGAGAAGACATCTCTGTGAGGTCGAAAACCTTGCGGGCCAGTAATGTCTCTATGTAATCTGCTGGGACGATTTGGTTGTCGCCCCATTTCCCTTCATTGGCGACGAGTACTCCCAGTTTAGCAAAGTCTACGGTGGATAGAAATAATGTTCCAGCAGCCACGGTTTGATTTGCAGCGTTTGTATACCAGTAATATTTCTTGATCCCCAAAGGAGCAAACACGTTTTTTCTAGCAAAGTCATTGAGACTCATACCGGATGTTTCCTCTATGATAGCTCCTATCAACGCGGCATTAATGTCTGCATAAACCCATTGCTCACCGGGCTTTTTTGCCAATGGAATACCTAATAGGTATTCTACCCATTCGTCTTTTCCCATCCACTGACCGGCATTGCCGGGAGTTCTCCAATCATCCGCATCTGCGTCTAATCCGGAAGACATATCCAACAGGTCCCTGATCTTGATTTGCTTATAGTCTTCGTGTATGGAAGGATACTTCTCTTTTGAGAAAAAAGAATAAACGTCCTGATCTAGATTTTGAACCAAGCCTTCTTTGATCGCCACACCTAGTAGCAAAGAGGTAATACTCTTTCCGGCAGATCGGATGTCATTGATGTCAGATCTAGTATGGCTATTATAGTACCATTCCATCAAGATGTTGTTGTCTTTAATCACGACCATCCCTCTGAAATCCAGCTGGTCGAAATTATCCATTATTGGTATAAGCGCGTCTATTGAATCGCTATTGAAACCAGCATCTTGGTAATCAACCGCAGGAAGGCCAGGGATAGGGGATCTTTGAGCAAAAGAGGTGATAGAAAAGCAGCATAGGCAGAATACCAGAATACTCGTCTTCATGTTTTAGGTTTTAGTACTGTAGCTAAATTCGTGACTATAACGTGGTGTCGATAAAGGAAGTATAGCCAATTGTTCTTTTTCTAACAAAGGGTTCGTGAGGGTGATAAGCCCGGAGGATGGATTCGATAGAGGGTGTATTTTAGGGCTGATATTTTTATTTCTCAATCACTATTCTTTCGACTATCTTTTGTCCCGATGTGTGGTCTTTGACTTCAAGAAGGTAAATGCCTGTGGGGGTAGATTTTAGTTCAAGTTGATTTGTATTTGAAGAGGTCAGCATTGGTTTGCCTTCCAGGTTGTAGAGAGTGACTTGAAAATTCAAATGGCCTTCAATGTCAATATTTATAATGTTTGTAGCTGGATTGGGATAGATACTTACAGCGGTATTCGCGATTTCGTGGATGGATGATGTCAAGTCCATATCATCGCAGTCTTCGTCTATGCCATTGTTTGCGATTTCTTCTGCATCAGGATTAATATTAGGGTTGGTGTCATCACAATCATCAGCCAATAGGAAACCGTCTTGATCTAGGTCATCATCTAGTGTGAGCGGGTTACAATCATCATCAATTCCATTGTATGGTACCTCTTCTGTGCTCCCACAAATTTCATAAGTGACCGTAGTTGTACAGCCGTACTCATCAGCGTAAGTCGCAATGTATGTGCCATAATCACTTTGGTCAACGATGGTGATAGAGATTGTTCTGTCATTAGAAGTAAAACCATTAGGACCTGTCCAGGTCCAAGCATCTCGATCTAAATTACCTGGTGTCATCGTTACGGAATCGCCTAGTGGTAGTATGATTTGATTGCCATCTACCCAGTTGTTTAATGCTACTTTAAATTCAGGGCTGATATCACAAAGGTTACAATCCAAATTCGTTGGTCGGCCTAATGGATAATAGAGATCAATAATGTTTTGAAGTGCAACTTGGGCAGAGTCACCGTGTGTTTCATTATATAAAGGTGACCAGACTTCATACCACCCTTTTCCAAATAAGGGGTTGTTATTATTTCCGGAAAAACCATTTGGGTAGCGTTCATAGGCGTGATCATTAAATTCCTGGTTATTCATAGGGATTAATGATTGATAATGTTCTAATCGATCATAAATTCTACTCGATGAAGGCAAGTTTTCTGTTTCAATTAGAGCTTCTAAACTCGAAGGGTTTTCAGGATGAATACCCCAAAAATGAAACAGTGGTCTTAGGTCAATTCCTGCAGCTTTACACATCCTATAGATTCTATCGTCTTGGTCCGGGTTGTTGGTGTCATATATAATGCCATTCATGTAGTCTACACTCTCTGAATACCAAAAATCTTCTACGGCGCACCATCCAAAAAGATCTACTATGTCGACATAATGAGCATAGCCTCGATGCTGATATTTGACTTCGTCTCCGGGTTGATTAGATATATTTCTTGGGTTGCCTTGTCTGAATGTTTCCGTTATGACTCTCATTTCTGCGGCATCGTCCATATAAATATTCAAAGTAGGTGTAAATGATGTATTAAATGCGGTATCAAGATCCATGTCAAAATTTTTATTCATCACCGCGATGTATAGAAAATTGACCAGGGCTTCTGTCTCTCCTGGAAATTTGGTAATATTTTCCTGATGTCCGTGTTCATGCCAATGTATAGAACCAATATGATCCGATCCTTTTAATAAAGGGTGGTCTTTATTGCCATCAGTCACATCATTAGGACTGTAAGGATAGTTGGACATTGGATAGCCTGGGAAATAAGCACTTCCTCTGAATATAACATCGATTTGGGTATATGTTGGTGTTTTCGTTCGGAGGTCAGGCCGACCGAGCATTTCAGAAACTGCATCAGACCCTCTATCCCAGTTTTGCATTAAGCTTTGTGGGTTGTCAAAGTTGTAAATCCAGCTGGTAGGAACTTGCATCATATACCTGTCGGATTCAAAGTCAGCCCATGCTCCGGGGTGGTTTCGTTCTATGTTTTGCCACTCGCTAAGGCTCGTTTCATGTGATTCTTTATAAGAGAAAAATGGAGAACGAACAACATTCGAAATACTTATCTCTTGAAGCCCTTCGTCCAGTTGGTAAGGGATTTCTATGTAAATGTTTCCTCCAAGAGGGTTACCTACGAGGGTCGTCGTAGAACTTATATCATAGAGCAACGCCACCCTGTCCATTCTTTTGATAATGCTTTTATTTGCTAGATCCCAGTAATGAGCACCTACCCTAATTTGACAACCCTTATTGACAAGGCTAGCAGGGACTGTAATTGTAGCAAGGCTTCCAGGCGCTAGATAACAACCTGTGGGGCGTCTTGCTGCTGTCGCGACACCGTTAGCTTGTGTGCCCCAAGCGGGCATGTGTGAAGCGTTGATCGTCGGGGTTTCCGTAATCGTTGAATCGGTAGGTGGTTCTACGGCGCCTGGAAAATAGTTGGATGTTTGAAATTTTCTATTTCTAAATACCTCTGGAAAATTAGATAGATTGTCGAGTGAGTAGGATTTGTCAATCAGTGCTTGTTGCACACTTAGCATGGTGCGTTCTAGTTCCAGGCCTCCAGCTGGTGTTCTGGGGATACCTGAGGAGGTGTTGCTCGTTGTGAATAAAGCACCTTTTATGGTTTCAAAACAATCCACCAAATCAAGAGACCTGGATATCACATCCAGATCAGTCTCAAATAGATTAACATTGTATAAAATAGCCTCATGTTGGTTTTCAATCTCTTCTGCGGTCATTAGATTAACTCCTTCAATGTGAGATTTAAGGTTACTCAATGAAGTTAATAATTCAGTTACATCTGGTGGTGGTAAATGAATACCATTCATCGTATAGCTAAACTGATCTGAAACTATGTTTTTTAACCTTAACTGAAGCGTTCGAGTACTTCCATCCCAGGTATAAATATCGCCGTAATTGACCGTGGAATGTATCCACATCATATAAATAACTCCATTGTAAGCGCCAGTTACCGTCCAAAACTGAGTAGCAACAACAGCATCAGACAAGCTACCATAATTGCTTCTTGTTGTTCCATCCCATGTGTCTATTTGGCCATAATCGGAATCAGACTGATCTTTTATTTGAAAATAGAGAAGGCCATTATCTGCTCCAGCTAGCGTCCAACGATTGGGAGAGGGAAATATCTCGTCAAGATGGGCATAATTACTTCTTGTCGTTCCATCCCAAGTGTCTATTTGACCATAGTCGCCACTTGTCAAATCAGTATTTTGGTAATAAAAAAAGTCTTCATCGACCGCAAGTAATGCCCAGCCTTCTTCTGTATCAAAAGGCAATGAATTGGCTACATCATAATTAAATGTTCCACTTTCTAGATCATAAAAATCTACCTGCTGATAATTAGCGTCGGATGAATTTATATTTTCAATATAGAGTCTTTGTCCAGAAGCGCGACTTGAAAGAAAAAGTACAAGTACAAGTAATATTGAATGGCTAGCTTTGACCGCTAATTGGTCAATAAAAGTAATAGATTGCTTTTGCATGTTTGCAGTTTGCTTGGAGGTCGTGAGCTGGCTATAAGGTTGGGAGTATAAAATTGGGACAGTACGGATATGCTGCCCAATAAATCTTGGCCTAAAGATAAAATATTTTATGGGCTAAGGCAAGCGGAGCGCGCAGGGCCTAGGGATGGCAGTGGTATGCGCGCAGCACAGCGAGCACATAATAACGAACAGCCCGCCGCAAACGACCATCAGGAGAGCAGCGGAGGCTCCTCAATTAAGCTTATTAATGACACTTGAAATAATCAAAAGGCTCCAAACAATCCAGACAACGGTAGAGGGATTTGCAGGCCGTGGAGCCAAACTGCGCGATCATCTCGGTATTACGACTGCTACAGCGGGGGCATTCTACTTTTTTGTCGTCCTGGAATAGGGCGTGCTTGTCTACATTGCCGGGCTCGGGGGGAGCGATGCCGTAGGCTTTGAGTTTCTTTTTGCCATTTTCAGTCATCCAATCCGTCGTCCATGCGGGCGAGAGTACCGTCGTGATGGTGACCGGATCGTAGCCCGCATCCTGTAGCACCGCACGAATATTGACCTCAATCATATTCATGGCCGGACAGCCAGAATAGGTAGGCGTAATCACAACCTCCAGCTGCCCCGATTTATCCAGCCGAACCTCCCGCACAATCCCCAAATCCGTGATGGTGAGCACCGGTATTTCCGGGTCACTTACTTGTTCAAGAATGTTCCGAACGTCATTCAAGTCAATGGTGTTGGTCGTGTTAGCCATGGTAAGCGTGGTTTATATAAATGAAACGAACAAGTGTTCGGCTTGGTTGCGTGGGTGGGGGAAATAGTGTTCGTTCCGATATCTCGGAACTCACGGGGGGTGCTCGCTGGCGCTACCCGCGAGTGAAACGAGCACAACCGCTCTTTCGAGTAATCGGAAGAGTACCCTCGCAAGCAAAGCCCGCACCTCGCACTCCGCACCCCACCGCACCCTACTACCCCTTCACCCAAGCCTTCTCCAGTACCTTCTCCCCATTGGCCAGATAGCCGCTGAGGTAGTATAGCCCCGCCGGCCAGTGGGCCACCTCTATGCTAGCAGACGACCATTGGCCGCGCTGTACAAGCTGCCCTTGAGCGTTGTGGATTTGCCAAAAACCTGTGTCGGGCGCGGCTTGCCAGCGCAAGGTATTGCCCACAGGGTTGGGAAACAGCCGAAAGTCAGGGAAAAGGCTGGGAGCTTTCACATCAGTGGTGAGCTGACAATCGGTGGGAGCAGGCAAGTTTTCGATACCAAAGAAGCCTCCTTCATCGGTGCCCGTAAAGGTTACGCTACAGTCGGGACCAACGGTAAAAAACCAGCTGTAGAAGTTATCACAACCATCAAAGCAGTCATTCCATTCGTAGCGAAACTCGTAAAGGCGGTTACCGGCTTCGTCGGTGCTGTAATTGATGCGCCCGGCATTGCCGATGATGTAATCGGGCTCTGCGTAGGAGGTCTCCGGCACACTGGCGGTAATAGAATCTGCCAGCGCAAAAAGGTTGAGGTACTGATCGGTATACAAAACACCGGCCCCGAAGTTGAAGTAGCTTTGCAACGTAAAGTTATAGGTCGTCAATAGATTGTCGAGGATAGCATTGCCGGTGAGCGTAGTGCCCTGGGCCCAAGCCTGGGCGATAGGCGAGTCTGTATCCACACCAACAATGAATCCCAGCAGGGCAGGAGAGTTAAAATTGTCGTGTACACAGTAGCGGTTGAAGACCGAATCTGCTTCGGGCAGTTCGTTGCTCAGGTTAAAAATAGCGGCCATCCCTTCCAGTATACTGTCTTGCACGGTGGCCGGAATTTCAATGAGCGCATTGTCAGGACTATTCTGGGCCTGCATCCGTTTGATGGCCATTCCTTTGACATCGCGGTCGTAGGCGTCCCGCAGTACGCTGGGGATCGTACAGTCCGAAGGAATTTGCGCCCAACTGGCCAAGGGCAAGCACAATAGAAGAATACAGGCAAGTAGATTGTTTTTCATTTTTTGGTTGTTTTTTCAAATGGTGTCAAACGCTAACGTGGTGCGACACTCTCCGAGGTCGAATCGCCAAGTCAATGTTGGAGCTACCAATATTTTGATCTCTCCGAGATCATTTGTGTGTAATACGCTTAAGACGTTACTGAAACCAATGATGGTTTGGTAGTTCCTGGATTTCGAGAGAATAACAAACTCCCCCTCCCAAATATATGCCAAATCAAAGCAATATACCTGTCCTCCGCTCGGGCGGAGGTGTCCGCAGGACGGAGGTGGGCCAACCGTACGATCGCACTGGTACGATTGGCGCAAAAATAAGGTGCGCAGGCCAACAGGCCGGAGCGAGGGGCGCGGAGCGACCGAGGACAAGGGACAGAAGTGGTACCGAAGGTAAAAACGGATGGCGTGGTGCCAAGGAACGAAGGCATGGCCCCAAAG
>NZ_JBOEFX010000181.1:0-6464 GCF_050633125.1 Lewinella sp. | reverse complement strand
GGAGGTAAAGCTATTTTTATCCATGATTTTACCGGAGTACCGATCGTACAAACCAACGAGACGTACACGGCTATCAACCCCATTGACCATACCCAACTATGGGCGGTAGACCGTAACAAAACGACAGCGGCGCTGGAGTCGGTAGGTAGTGAAGGAGCTGATGATTATGTTGATATCTACAGCACCCCTTTTGCCTTTTTGAATGGTTCAATCTTGAACGTACTGACTGGCCAGGTGCTGGTGGATGGCGTGAAGGATGAAATCAAGAGCTTCTCTACTTTTTATATCATTCCTGAAGCGGAGCTGATTTTAGTAGAGCTTTATGCTAAAGGTAAAGTTCGCCTTTATGGGCTTGATCCTTTTACTTCAGAAATGAAGTGGGACGTAGACCTGCGTGAGATGAGCGGCCTGGGGCAAGCGGTTGCTTCGGCAGAAACCAGCAGTCCTGCACCATACGTTATCCCACCACTGTTGACTGCCAACGGAGACTTGCTGTACCACAACGACAAGTACTTGGCTTCTGTAGATTTGACGAGTGGTCAGTTGAAGTGGAACAATAAGCTGGATCCTGGCTATATTTTCCAGAATGAAGATGCAACCAAGCTCCTGATTGCTGAGAAGCGCGGTGGCCTTGGTGGTATGATGACCATGCCTACGGCAGGAGGTGCACCCAATAAGTTTAGCAAAACCCTGTACCTGTTGGATGCCAATACCGGCGAAAGTCTCTGGAGCAAGGGCGATAGCAAGATGGACGGCAATATCGAGTTCATCATGCCTTATGACAACGGCTACATCGTAGTACACGATGCAGGTTTCAATATCTTCGATTACACACCTGGAAAATCTGCGGAAGGCCGCTGGAAAAAAGATTACTCAGAAAAAGATGTTAGAGACATTGTGGTAGAAGAAGAAGGCCTGATGGTTTATTTCAAAAACCGCCGTATTCTGATTGACCCTGCAACCGGCGAAGACATTTGGAAAAAGGCCGAGAAACTGGACAAAGAGCCTGCTGCATACTTAATGGCCTGGAGAAGCCGTCAGACCCAGGTGGGTGACAACTACTTCTACACACAAGGAGGCAAGATTTATGTCAATGTAGGTAGAGGAACAGCTTCTTACGCTTATGATGCTTACGATTATAATGCAGATACCAAAATGTTGGTCTTCACCAACTTTGATGATGAGAATGCTGCTGCTATCAAGGTAGGCCCTTGGACCCACTCTGCAAGAGCCATTAACATGGAAACAGGTGACAGCGAGCGCACAACTTATGGTATTCGTAAAGAAGTACAATCGGTAGATAAAGTAGAGAATGGCTACTTCTTCTACAATGATCGTGGTTTTGCTTTGCTGAACTTCGATGGATCTGATTGGTCGGAGGTGACCTGGAAGTACTACCCAGATCCTTCTCGTGGAGAAAGATTCCTGAAAGGAGCAGTAATGTCTGTGGCTTTAGCGGGCGCTTCAGTTAAGAATGGCCTGGCTGGGTCTTCTTCAGTGATCACTAATGATGATGCAGCATTGGGGCGTTACGAAGCTCGCCAGTCTGTGCTGGAAAGCGGCAACGATGCTGCCAGCGAAATGGTAAAGCGCCGCAGAGTAGGTCGTGTTGAAAATGATTTCGGCTACTTCTTTGCTGGTAACGATGACAACCAATTGGTACTCTTCAAAGTGGATAAAAACACAGGAGAAGAAGTGAAACAATACCCATTTGATGACAATAAGCCGGTGTATGAGATCGACAGCTCTTACGGTCAGCTCTACTACCTGGTAGATGATCAGCTGAAGATTTTCGCGCTTTAGAACCACCAAAATCTACCACCTACAACTAACAACCTATTAACGAATAAATGCCTCGGACTACCTCCTTATAGTCCGGGGCGTTTTTTTTCTAAATGCGGTTTTATTTTATTCTGATATTATTTCATTTTTTGATTTTAAAAGTTGCATTACCTTCTTTTGTAAAAATAAAATTGACTAATTGGGTAAAAAATCGTAATTTATAGTAATTCTAATTAAAGCCAATTTGATTATGAGAAAAAGAATTACAACTATCCAATCAATACCCTATTTTACCTCGCTGATCTTGTTCTTTTTACTGAGCGCTTGTTCAGAGCCAACGGAAATTGTTTTCACCCACGGGCCAGAAGATTCCGGAACTCTTCAGCAATTGGTTGATCAATTCAATGCAGCCCACTTAGGTGATATTCATGTTACCTGGAAGCAAACATCTCGCCTATCAAACGAGTATTACCGCGAGTTGGAAAAATCCTTTGAAGCTGGCAGTTCCGACATTGATGTACTGAGTGCGGATGTAGTATGGACGGCCACGTTTTCCGAAAGGAATTGGGTGAAGAACCTATCCGATCAATTTTTTGAAAATTACCAAGCCGATGCATTTGTTTCCGAGGCTTTAAATTCGGCCTCCTACCAGAATGAAGTATGGGGCGTTCCTTGGTACACTGACCTGGGGATACTCTATTACCGTAAAGACCTGCTCCAAAAGTTTAAGTTCAATGCTCCGCCAACGACCTGGACAGATTTGGCGATCATGGCGCATACCATCAAGGATGCTAATTTCACCAAGTATGGTTATGTGTTTCAGGGGGGCAATTATGAAGGAGGTGTGGCGAATGCCTGTGAGTTTATCTGGAATGCCGGAGGAGAAGTACTGTTGGGGGATTTTTCTGTCGATGCAGAAGCATCACAAGCCCCGCTACTGATGATCAATAGCCAGGAAGCGATTCAAGGCATTGAGGATGCCCAAAACCTGGTTGCCGGAGGCGTGGCACCCGCTAATGTATTCGAATACAAGGAAGCTGAAGCTTTGGCGGATTTCGAAAATGGTGACGCTATCTTTATGCGTTCCTGGCCAGGTGCTTATCACCGAATTTTATCAAAGGAAACGCCCATAAACCCCGCCGATGTTGGCGTGGCAGCATTGCCAGTTAGCAAAGAGGGCAACCCTTCTTACAGTTGCTTGGGCGGTTGGAATTTGATGGTTAGTGCCTTTGCCAGCGAAGAAAAACAAAAAGCGGCTTGGGTATTTATTGAGTACCTGACCGACGAAATGCAGCAGCGCACACTTGCCTTGCAGGGCGGAATTATACCCTCTTTACGTCATCTCTATGAAGACGAGGCGCTGATCGCACAGGTGCCCGCCATTGGTTTAGCCAAACAAGTAATGCCCAATGCCCGGCTTCGCCCAGTTACTCCTCATTACATGGAATTAGCCCCCGATATCGCCTGGGCTTTCAGCGAAAGCCTGCAAGAACACCTGTCGGCATTAGCCGCCGTAGAAACAATAGAGGGCTTGTTCCGAGCAACGACTGTAGTCAGTAGCGAATAGTCTTTTCTTTATGGCTGTGCCGGTAGTTGCGTAAACGCCCCTACTGCACCTGGCTGTTCATGAATATAATGTAGAGGTACGATGTATCGTGCCTCTACATTATATTCATCCCTATCCCTCATCCTCACTTCTGATGGAAGATTAGAATTCAGGCTCCGCCTTCCGCGCTAATACAATTCTTACCTCTATCGCTCCTGTTCGTTTCCTAACTAACAGGTTGTATCTCGCTGGTCTTCCGACCAGCACTTGGCTTTAGTCTCCTTTATACTTAGGGTGTTCAATCTGATATGATATAGCATGACGCATTTAGCTTGAATTCACGACCCCCAACCCCTCTCTGGCCAGGCGAGGGGCTTTCCTGTCCGGTTAAAACTATTTTACAGTCAACATTTTACGCACTTTACCTCCCTCCATCAAAAGGGAGGGAGCTAGAGGGTGGGTCGTGAACACAGGCCTAAAAGCATCTCACTCCTTTACCATCATATTGAACAGCCTGCCTTTGTACTTGTCAGAAGACCAACCAGGTAGGAGTTTCTAGTATAAGTCAGGATAGTCTGGAGGCTACGAGGAGCCCAGATGGTTGAGTGTATCCCAGCTGTAGCCGAGGCTGCTGAGCAGGTAGTGGACTTGGGTTCTCTCCCCTGATGTGTTATGCTTAATAGCGAATTTTCGCTTATCTTCACCGGCCAGCAAATAAAGCCAACAATTCATGAAAGCATTTGATTTAAACGGGAAGGTTGCTATTATCACCGGTTCTAGCAAAGGTATTGGCAAAGCAATGGCCTTGACCCTGGCCGAAGCCGGCGCCAAAGTGGTGGTAAGCAGTCGCAAGCAAGATGCGGTAGATGCCGTAGCAGCAGAATTTAAAGCACAAGGTCTGGAGGCAATAGGCATTGCCTGCCATGTAGGCGATAGCGCCCAGCGGGAGGCTTTGGTAGAAAAAACGATGGCCACTTATGGTCGTATTGATATCTTGATAAATAATGCGGCCATCAACCCCATTTTCGGTCCAGTAGAGGATGCTTCTGAGGATGCTTTCGATAAGATCATGAACGTCAATGTCAAGGCCGTTTGGCACTTGTCTAATCTATGTATGCCTCACCTCAAAGAAGGTGGTGGTTCCATCATCAATATCAGTTCGGTAGAGGGACTGCACCCCGGTTTCGGGCTCGGCCTCTACAGCGTAAGCAAAGCTGCCGTATTGATGCTGACCAAGAACCAGGCCAAGGAATGGGGCCGGCATGGTATTCGTTCCAATGCTATCTGCCCCGGTTTGGTGAAAACCAAGTTGAGCGAAGCCCTCTGGCAAGATGAAAAGCTGCTCCATAAATTAGAGAAACACCTTCCCCTGAGTCGCATGGCGATGCCTGAAGAGATGACAGGCTTAGCCCTGCTCCTGGCCTCCGAGGCTGGCTCTTACATGACGGGCGGCGTCTACACCGCAGATGGAGGATATTTAATTGGAGGGTAGTTGGGCACCAAGTAGAGGGATATGGTTTGGCTTGTTAAGGGAGACCATTCCGGTATCATTGAACGTATTTAGGTTTCGCGGGCTTTAGTCCGCAATCAATTGTGCATCAAAGCACTCCTTTTTAGGGTAACCAATGCGTTTCAATCGTAAGAGGTAAGGAGGACGAATCACCATTTTAAAAGTGCGGACTAAAGCCCGCGAAACCTGGTCATTTGTACTCAATTTATTTTTTTACTGTTCCTGATAATTCCTTGTCGGGTTCAGGAAATTAAGAATTAAGACATGAATTTCGAATATACAGCGCGTACTCAAGACTTGATCCAGCAGGTAGAAGCATTTATGGATCGCTACATTTATCCTGTTGAGCAGCAGCTCAATACCTATTACGGGCAAGCGGAGAATTACTGGACGGTGCACCCCAAAATAGAAGAGCTAAAGGGGTTGGCTAAGTCGGCAGGCTTATGGAATTTATTTCTGCCCAAAAGCTATGGCGAGCTGAGCCCAGGACTGACGAATTTGGAATATGCGCCGCTGGCTGAGCTAATGGGGCGCTGTAAGTGGGCAGCAGAGATTTTCAACTGTAGTGCACCCGATACCGGAAACATGGAGGTGCTGGCCAAGTACGGCAATCCTGAACAGCAAGAGCGTTGGCTGAAGCCCTTGATGGAAGGAAAGATACGCTCTGCTTTCCTGATGACGGAGCCGGATGTCGCTTCGTCGGATGCGACGAATATCGAAACCTCTATCGTTGCTGATGGTGACGAGTATGTGATCAATGGCCGCAAGTGGTGGTCGTCGGGTGCTATGCACCCTCATTGCAAGATCGCAATTGTGATGGGTAAGACTGATTTTGAGGCTCAGCGTCATGTGCAGCAGAGTATGATTCTGGTACCAATGGATACGCCCGGTTTGGAGATTGTGCGCCCGCTGAATGTCTTTGGTTCCTATGATGCGCCAGAAGGCCATGCAGAGATAAAACTCACCAATGTGAGGGTGCCCAAAAGCAATATTTTACTTGGTGAGGGCCGAGGTTTTGAGATCGCTCAAGGGCGTCTTGGGCCGGGCCGTATTCACCACTGTATGCGTCTGGTGGGAGCTGCCCAACGTAGCCTGGAGCTGATGTGCCAGCGGGTAGCTAGCCGACAAGCTTTCGGGCGTACCCTCAAGGATTTCTCCAGCATCAGGCAAGATATAGCCACCTCGCGTTGCGAGATCGAACAAGCTCGCCTGCTGACCCTCTCCGCTGCGGACAAAATGGATAGAGAAGGCAGCAAGGGCGCCAAGGATTTGATCAGTATGATCAAGATTGTCGCGCCCCGTATGTGTCAGGGTGTCGTAGATCGGGCTATCCAGGCACACGGCGGCATGGGGGTATCTGGTGATACACCTTTGGCAAGCTTCTTTGCCTATTCACGTATCATTCGCATAGCCGATGGGCCAGACGAGGTACACATGTACCAATTGGGTCGGAATACCGTTAAAATGTGGATGTAAGCCTGTTTACTGTAGCCTAAAAGTAATCGGAATGCTAAAGGTCACTGCAACCGGAGCACCATCCTGCTTGCCAGGAATCCAACGGATGCCTTCGTGGTGCATTTTGGCGATGGCGCGCAGAGCCTCTTGGTCGCAGCCTGGGCCTATGCT
>NZ_JBOEFX010000180.1:263-508 GCF_050633125.1 Lewinella sp. | reverse complement strand
AGGCACAATTGATCTGGTAGTTTCTGGCGGCACCGCACCATACACTTACTTGTGGAATACCGGCGCTACGAGCGAAGACCTCAGTGGCTTGACCGCAGGAACGTACACAGTTACTGTTACGGACGACCAAGGCTGTACGGATGAAGCAACGTTCACAATTGAAGAGCCAACGACTTTAGAGATCGACGTTGACGCTACTGTTCTGACGGATGCTGATTGTAACGGATCAGCAACAGGCACAATTG
>NZ_JBOEFX010000180.1:0-159 GCF_050633125.1 Lewinella sp. | reverse complement strand
CAATTGATCTGGTCGTTTCTGGCGGCACCGCACCATACACTTACTTATGGAATACGGGAGCAACGAGCGAAGATCTCACGGGTCTCACCGCAGGTACGTACACGGTCACGGTTACGGACGATCAAGGTTGTACAGACGAAGCGACGTTCACAATAGAAG
>NZ_JBOEFX010000179.1:0-6748 GCF_050633125.1 Lewinella sp. | reverse complement strand
CAATCAGCCCTCCGACGAGTGGCCCGCTTCCGATTACACTTACGTTGATGGATGTAACGGCTGATCAAGGCGATAATGTTTGTCTGCCTTTAAGGGTAACGAACTTCACCGATATAACGAGCATGCAGTTTAATATTAACTACAATGCTTCCATTTTAAGTTACACAGGCGCAGAAAACTTCAATATTATGCTACCCGGTTGGGGAGCGGCATCGATCACGAACCCTTCAGCGGGTGTATTGACGGTAAACTGGAGCAACGCCACGGGTATAACGCTCGCTGACAATAGTTCACTAGGAAGAATCTGTTTTGATGTAGTAGGAAATACGACGTCAGATGTAACGATTCCTGCCCCCCGTACCATCCAGAATGGTGATGGCGATGCGGTTACGTCGACTGTGAATAGCGGAACAGTTACGATAAACCCTCCAGTATCTGGCTTTGCCTTAATCCTGGCAGATGCTACAGCCAATACTGGTGATAATGTATGTTTACCGGTAACGGTGAATGATTTTGACAATATCCTAGGTATGCAGTTTAGTATAAACTACGATCCTGCTGCCTTAGTATTCACAGGAACACAGAACTTCAATCCAGCATTAGTAGGCTTTACTTCTGCTTCAGGAGGAAATCCAACGCCAGGTGATTTGACGTTTACATGGAATGACCCATTCGCGGCAGGCGTAACCTTACCAGATGGTGCGGTGATTTTTGAAGTGTGTTTTGATGTTATTGGAACGGCTACGACGATGGTAACCTTCTCTGGTATGCCAACGCCAATTGAAATTATCGATGGCGACGAGATGGAAGTTCCCTTTACGGGTATTAAGGGAACAATTACCATAGGCCAAGATGAGCCAGGGACATTTGCTGCCAGCCTTTCTACAGAAGAAGCCTGTGTTGGTGAAAACTTCTGTATGGACTTTACAGCCTCTATGTTCACCAACATTCAGGGAATGCAGTTCAGTATTACGTATAACAGTACTGATCTGAGCTTTAGTCAGATAAATAATATCAATGGTGGTTTACCGGGTCTAACGACAGCATCGTTTAATGCCTCTACAGGATTGATCAATTTCCAATGGGAAAGCAGTACAGGGAGTGGTGTGAGCCTTGCCCCCGACGCTGTTCTATTCTCGATTTGTTTCAACAAGCTAAGCGATAATAATACCACCGTAACAATTGGAGGAAGTCCTACTCCGATTGAAATTACAGACAGCAACGAAGATGTTGTAGCTTTCAGTGGCGCAACCGGACAAGTTACTTGTGATCCGGTATTGCCATTGGAATTCGGGCAAGTTGATGTTGTACACCTTACTTGTGCTGATGACCCAATCGGTTCTGTTAGCATCGTAAGTATGGTGAATGGCTCAGGGAATTATACCTATCAATGGTCAATCGCTGGCCAGTCAGGTTCAAGTGTAACGGGCCAAGGAGCGCAGGTTGTTATGGTTACAGTCACTGATACCTCTACAGATATGATGGTGAGTGGCACTTATGAAATTACCTCTCCACCTGCGATTACTACTTCGGTGGTCGATATTACCAATATTCTTTGTGCTGGAGATAGTTCAGGCTCCATTACGATTAGTGCGAGCGGTGGCGTTGGCCCATTGACTTATGATTGGAGTGGTAGTTTGATGGATAATGATACAACCCAAAATAACCTACCGGCTGGTTCTTACAGTGTGACGGTTATTGACCAGAATGGTTGTGATCAGGTATTGGGTAATATGCAGGTCAATGAATTGGCTCAGCCTATCGTTTTGACAGGCGCTGTGACCTTAATTCCAGGCGGTGGATCTCCAGGTGGGATTGACCTAACCGTAACAGGTGGAAGTCCTGGCTTTATGTATAGCTGGACGGGGCCCGGTGGTTATACCTTCTCTGGAGAAGATCCTAATAATATTACGGTTGTAGGCGAATACTGTGTAACAGTAACAGATGCCTTCGGGTGTACGGCCTCAACTTGTTTTGATATTAATGAAGTACTACGATTGACCTTCTTTAACTTCACAGACGCTTGCCCTGGAGTTTGCAATGGCGAGATCGATATCACAATCGCTGGAGGAAGCTGCCCCGGAATGGAAACTTACCGTTGGATCAACCTGGCGGATAATTCTGATGTAGCATTTACCCAAGATTTGATGAACGTTTGTGCGGGCACCTACCGGGTGATGATTACCGACTGTGACGGTACCAGTATCTCTGCGGACTTTACGGTTGAAGAGAGTGATCCGATCTTGATAGAAGGAACGGTAACAGATGTAACAGGGATCAACGATGGCACAATTACACTCACCACGGTAAGTGGTGGTAGTGGTAGCGGTTATACTTTCGCGTGGACTGGCCCTGATTCGTATATGTCAAGTATGCAAAATATTACCAATTTAGCCTTTGGTACTTATTGTGTGACGGTGACGGATGGCGCGGGTTGTACGCAGTCAGCATGTTTTGATGTTGATTCTGCGCCACTTTCAATAGTTCAGTTGGTGCCAAGCCCTGTTTCTTGTCCTGGTGATACAGATGGTTCTGTTTTCTTCTCTATTGCAGGAGGCCAACCATCAATAAACATCACACTGAATGACGGGGCGATGGACATTGGCCCATTCGGCGTGGATGCTACAGGAGATCGTACGATCAATAACCTTGCTGCTGGGAACTATGATTTTACGATCATCGATGCTGGAGGTAATAATCTTATGGGCACCTTTACTATTGGATCACCACCACCTCTAACAGTGGATTTGGCGACAGTAGTTAATGATACAGAAGATCTTGGTGGCTCTGGTAGCGTTACTGTTTTGGTGAGTGGTGGAACAGGAACACCAACTATTAGCTGGGATGGTCACCCTAACGGCCCCGCAGTAATTGGAATTACGGGCCCCACTACGTTGACCGGTATCATCCGAGATGAAAACAATTGTTCTTTACCGATCAGCTACCAGGTACTGCAAATGACAGAAGAGGTAGTCATTACCGATGCGGGTTGTATGGATAGTACAGATGGTGCTATTACTGTTACAGCAGCGGGAGGTACAGAGCCTTATACCTTCATCTGGACAGCAGAAGGAAGTAATGATACCATCTCAATGGACCCTACAGTTACGGGGCTTTCGCCAAATACTTATACGGTCGTTATTACCGATGGTACTGGTGCGACGCTTATTCGTAACTATGAAATTGAAACGCAGTCAGATTTTACTGCTTCAGCTGTGGTTTCAGGAATGCTGGATTGTTCAGATTCTGTAGATGGTGAGATACAGGCTTCTGTGACCAATAATGGTACTTCAACCAGCTTTACCTATGAGTTTGAGTTGGGAGGTGCTATGGTAGGAACGAATAATACAGGTCTCCTTACAAATGCAGCCCCTGGTACATATACGATTCTGGTAATCGATAACTTCATGTGTGAGCAAGATACAACCATAGAGTTGACCGCTCCTCAGCCAATCAGTGTAAATGCCTCTGTTAAGTCAACCAGCTGTGATGGCCGGGAAGATGGTGAGATTTTTGTTGATGCTGTTGGAGGAACAGCTCCATATAGCTACGCATGGTCAACCGGACAGTCTGGTCAACAATTGACAAGCCTAGCTCCTGGTACTTACACGTTGACGGTTACTGATGCGAATGATTGTCAGGTTATTGATAATTACACGATTGATGAGACATCTCCGATCATTGTTACCATTGAAACAGAACCCCATACCGATGCAGAGAACTGTAATGGTTCAGTGATGGCTATTGTTTTGGGTGGAAACCCTCCTTATACTTACAATTGGCTAAATATTCCAGGTAATCCTAATACAGGATCGGTCGAGAACTTATGTGCCGGTACCTACATGCTACAAGTGACTGATGCGAGTGGTTGTAGCTCTGAAGTAGTAGAGGGCAAAGTAGCTGACGAAAGATTTGAGTGTTTTGAAGATCGGGTTGTTATTACACCTGATGGTAATGGCTCTAATGATGAGTTTATCATCTTCTGTGCTGATGCGCTGACGGATAACCATCTGGAGATTTATAACCGCTGGGGACAATTGGTCTTTGAAACAAACAACTACATCAACGATTGGGAAGGTACTTCCCAGAATGGTGATGAATTACCTGCCGGTCCTTACTACTGGGTGCTTGATTACAGCAGCCCCGGAAGTGGAGAACCTTTACAGAAACGTGGTTCATTGACCATCGTACGTGACTAATAAATTAAGGTGGCTGAAAGCAGACCTAGGGTCTGCTTTCAGTCATCCGAAGAACAGCATGAAAATAAAAAGCAATTTTGTTTTTCATAATAGTTAAATAAACGGTTCATTTCAAGTGTTTTAACTATTTGGAAACTTCAGAAAAATCGCGTTTTATTTTCCGCGCAATAACAGTATCCCTATACTTATAATTCCCAAAACTGATTAAGCTTCCCACCATGAAAAAACTAATACTCCTTCTGGGTTTGGTTAGCGTGTTACAGACTTTAGTCCATGCACAGGACGAAGCACTTTTCATGCATTACAACATCAGCCCAATATTAATTAACCCGGCAGCAGCGGGTTTTGATGAAACGTATAATCTACAGTTCAATGCTAGAATGCAGTGGACAGGGTTTGAGGATGCTCCTAAAACCTTTGCAGCCCGGTACAATGGCCCATTGGGGCGTACCTTCGGTTTAGGTATCGGCATCTTCTCGGAGACAGCTGCGCAAATGAGCCGCAGCAAATTACAGTTGGATTACGCCTTCCGGTATCCGGTAAACGAGGACTGGAAACTGGCGTTTGGTTTCTTTACAGAATTCCAACAAATGAGGATTGACGGCGATATTACGGCAAGTCCTTTTTATGATCCAGCTGATGCCTTGTTAGAGGATTTATTGAACGGAAAAGGACAGTTTGATGCTGCACTTGGTATTTACGGTACTTTCCGTGATAATACCTATGGCGGAATTACTTTCAATAACTTGGTGAGTAGCCGGTTGTCGGAAATTGCCGGGGTAGGGGCTTCAGAATCCTTTTTTAGCTATTACACTTTCAATGTAGGCCACCGCTTTGAGCTTACACAGCAGAAAGTGAGCTTAGAGCCTTCGATTCTTTTGCGCCAGATCAGAAATGCACCTTTTCAGATGGATTTGAACCTGAAAGCAGGATTCCTGGATGAGCAATTGATAGCCGGTCTATCTTATCGCGCCGGTCTTGGTGCTATGGGAATTTTGCTAGGAACAAGATTGACAAACTTCAATCTCTATTATTCTTACGATGTTTCTTTCCAGCGATTCCAGAAGTACAATACGGGTTCGCATGAAATCACGGTAGCCCTGACGTTTAAAAAGCGTGACAAGAAAAAGAACCAGTAATAACCACCGACCCCTATTACTAATTCCACGAATTCTCTATAAAGAGAAAAACAATTTGTAACCCGTTGTTACCTTCATTGGCGACAACGGGTTTTTCTTTACCAACTTTGGCATGGTAATTGAATTACAGTTAATAGCATTAGCACTATTGGCCAAAGCCGCCCAAATAAGGGCATCTTTCTGGCGGAAGAGCCTCGGTAGGAATATTTTTCCACTCAGGTAAGACAATGGTTATATAGTGTTCAATGAGGGTTTCTGATGAGCAGAAATCTAAGCTTCGGTTAGCTAAATTAAGTTTGAAAAAGATGGAAGTAGTTAGCCGAAGCTTTTTGAGAAAAAATAATTATAAAAAATCTTATATATACGTAACCTTCATGTAAGGCTTCCGTAAAAGACCAATGATAAGGCGATTGGATTGTATGTGATTCACAAGAACCGTTTTCAAGTGTATTCTTAAATCGGTTTTTGGGATGGCTCTTCCCCTTAAGGGAGGAGCTTTTTTTATGTCAGGATGTGAACTGTTTTTTGAACAGTTCACATCCTTTTTAATTTACTGAACAATTAGTTTTTGAGTAAGGTATACCCCTTCGGTTTCAAGGGTTACCCAGTAAATACCAGCGGGTAACTGATTTGTAGAAATTAATAACTTATCTTATTCGGCTGGTAATTCAAATTGTTTACTAACCTGCCCAATGGTGTTCATTAGTCGAATTCGAATATGATCACCACCATTAGCTTCCCAGCTGAGCATTGTTTGTCCACTTGTTGGATTCGGTTGGATTTGAAACTTCCAAACCTCAGACATAGGAGTGGTGACATTATCAATGATTTCGCAGGAGTAGCATAATTCAAAGCAGACGGGCTCCAGCTCCAAAGCGATATCTTCCACCGTAATTGCTCGGAAGCGCTCACCTGATAAATCAACTGTGCACGTATCGGCTTGCCCGATAGGAAAAGCTTCTAGGGTACCGTTCATGGGAGTGCCAACTCCAAAGCGGTAATAATAGGTGCCAGGCAAAAGATCTAAGGTAACAAACCATTCTCCGCTACCAGCGGAAGATTCTGTCAACTCAAAATCAATATCTGGCAAACCAAATTCACCCGTCAAAAATATTGCGACTTCTTCATTAAGAGGGTCGTGGAAACCAAAAGTAACGGGAGTTGTTTGGGGCGGCAGGGTACAGTCCAAATCAGGAATACACTCTGCAAAACAGGTATTGATGATGGTGTCCTGCGTTACGGGCGATAGCCAACGGTTGTTGTTGGCGTTTGGTGGGCCACAATCTTGTCCTGTAAGGTCTTCTTTACAGCTTAGGTCTGGGCACAATCCATTACTGAAACTATAGAAGCTACTGAATCCTTCTGGGATAGTGAGGTTGATGGAGTATACACCGTCGCCATCAGAATCGT
>NZ_JBOEFX010000178.1:0-1062 GCF_050633125.1 Lewinella sp. | reverse complement strand
TATGTTGACAAGTACGGCGGTAATTATCGAGTTCGCAATTTCACCTGCTGGCATCAGTTTTTGTGTATGAGCTTTGGCCAGCTAACCAACCGCGAGAGCTTACGAGATGTAGTCACTTGCCTGCAGGCTCATGAGCATAAGCTGTATCACTTGGGATTGACGAATGGTGTCAAGCGATCTACGTTGGCCGATGCTAATGAAAACCGTGACTGGCGCATCTATGCAGACTTTGCTCAAGTGCTTATTGGACAAGCCCGTCAAGTATGCCAAGTGGATGAAGACTTGGCTATTGAACTGGATAATGTGGTCTATGCACTAGATGCGACGACAATAGAACTATGCCTGGATGTTTTCTGGTGGGCCAAGTTCCGCAAGCACAAAGCAGCAGTAAAACTCCATACTTTACTAGATGTGAAGTGTGAAATCCCTTGTTTTGTCCACATTACCGATGGTACTGTACATGATGTCAATGTCCTAGACATAATGGATTTTGAGGCAGATGCTTTCTATGTGATGGACCGAGGTTACGTTGATTGGCAACGTCTTTATCAACTCCATCAAAGTGGTGCTTACTTTGTCATCCGAGCTAAGAAGAATCTCGCCTTTGCAAGAGTATATTCTGAGCAAGTTGACAAAACAACTGGTCTGCGATGCGATCAAACAATACGCCTCACTGGCCATTATGCCAAGCAAAAATACCCTGAGTTTCTACGACGCATTAAGTACTATGATAAGGAACACGACAAAACGTACGTCTACCTTACCAACCACTTTGAAGCCCCCACTATGCAGATCGTTGTGTTGTACATCAATCGCTGGAAAGTCGAAATTTTCTTCAAGTGGATCAAGCAGCACTTGCGCATCAAGAAGTTCTGGGGAGAAAGCCCCAACGCTGTCAAAACCCAAATCTGGATCGCGGTCTGCACCTTTGTGCTGGTCGCTATTCTGAAGTATAGGCTGAAAAGTCTACACTCTTTGAACGAAATTTTACAAATAATGAGCGTTTCTGCTTTTGACAAAACGCCTGTAAATCAGTTGATTATGAAAATTGAATCCAAAAAC
>NZ_JBOEFX010000177.1:0-11034 GCF_050633125.1 Lewinella sp. | reverse complement strand
AAAATCCACAACGGAAACCAAAACCTAAAGCAGCTGAAGATTCCGGTTCAAATACCAGACTCGCATCGTTGAGCTGCAATTTTTCCAAGCTGTCACGTAAATCCTCAAAGTCATCATTATCAAGAGGGAAAATACCCGCAAATACCATGGGTTTAACTTCCTCAAAACCGTGAATCATTTCGCCGGGGTTTTCTGCCAGCGTCAGGGTATCACCTACTTTGATTTCTTTAGATTGCTTTATCCCCGTAATGATATAGCCGACATTACCAGCAGCAAGCACCTTCTCTGGTTGATTATCCATTTTTAGGACTCCAATCTCATCCGCAGAATACTCCGCTCCGGTAGCGATAAATTTCACCTTGTCGCCCTTACGCAAGGTACCATTCAGCAATCTTATATTTGCAATAACACCCCGAAAAGGGTTGAAAATAGAATCAAAGACCAAGGCCTGTAATGGAGCTTCCGGATCACCTTTGGGAGGAGGAATACGGTCGACAATTGCTGCTAAGATATCTAGAACACCTTCTCCAGTTTTTCCACTAGCAAGCACAATATCGTCACTGCTGCCACCAATGAGATCAATAACCTGATCTGATACCTTCTCGACCATAGCGCTAACCATATCGATTTTATTGAGTACCGGAATGATTTCCAGGTCATGTTCTAAGGCCAAAAAGAGATTCGATATGGTTTGAGCTTGAATACCCTGGGTAGCATCGACGATAAGTAGTGCCCCTTCACAAGCAGCAATGGAGCGAGAAACCTCGTAGCTAAAATCTACGTGGCCAGGAGTATCTATAAGGTTAAAAACATATTCCACCCCGTCAGTGTGCTTGTAGTTCATCTGCACTGCGTGGCTTTTTATCGTAATACCTCGCTCCCTCTCTAAATCCATATCATCCAAGGTCTGTTCCTTCATGTCACGATCAGCTACCGTGTTGGTTGTTTGCAACAGGCGATCAGACAAAGTACTTTTGCCGTGGTCAATATGGGCAATCACACAAAAATTACGAATATGCTTCATCTCGCAAAGATAAGTTATTTTAATATCTCGTTTCTTCTTATTTCTGTAAAAAATCAAAGCAACTTATAGTAAATAAGCAATAAGCCCCGTTAGAGACATGAACCTTATCCATTGCGCAATATAATTGCTGGATATTTTCTAATTTTCCCATCACTACTTCCGCCTGTATGAGACTTCTACCTTTCTTATTTCTACTACTCAGTTTTCAGTTAACCGCTCAATTACCAGGAGTATTTGATTCATTACAATTGAATTTTTCGGATACCCTCTATTTTGACAGTGGAAAGGCTGATCTCAATATTACAGCACAACAGACACTAGCGAGCTTTCCTTCTTATACAAACGCCAGCAACCGTATCTATCTAACCGGTCATACAGATGCCATTGGCCCACTGGAGTACAATGAAGATTTAGCAAAAAGGAGAGCAGGTCAAGCACGTGAATTCCTATTGGAAAAAGGATGGCCGGAAGAAGCAATGACTATCCAAACCTTTGGAGAAAGAACACCTGTAGCGAGTAATGATACGGACCAAGATCGTAGTCGTAATCGCAGGGTTACTATTGACCTTTTTCAAGCAGTTCCTTATCGACAATTCTCTGGTCAGGTAAACAATCCTAATGATCAACAGCCCATTCCAAACGCCAAGGTCAGGATTCACAATCGAACCTTAGCAGACACACTATTTACTGACGAAAATGGCCAGATTGAGGTCGACTTACCCCTTGATTCTGTCGTTGGGATTGATGTCTATGCCAAAGGCTTCTTTCTTGATACCAAGATGATAAAAGTAAGTCCGAAAACCAAGCAAGAACTTAGCTTTGAGCTTGCACCAGCAACAGAGGGAGAGGTCGCTACCATCAAAAATTTATTCTACGTAGGCAATGAAGCTATTTTACTGCCTGGATCTAAACCAGAGTTACCCAAAATTCTACGTTTCATGCAAATCAATACTCACCTTAGAGTAGAGATCGCAGGCCATGTGAATTACCCCAATCGCCCTCCTGTAACAGAAGAAACCTCAGAATGGAACCTGTCTGTACGCCGGGCAAAAATGGTGTATGATTATTTACTGGAAAATGATATTCCTATAGAGCAACTTAGTTACAAAGGTTACGGAAACCACGAAATGGTCTATCCCAAAGCTTCTACAGAGGTGCAACAGGCAGCCAATCGAAGGGTTGAAATCCGCATACTCGGCGACCTTCCGGAAAAGAGGTAAGACTCGATAATCGCTTTGCCTAATCTTACCTCATCTTGGCTTCGTATACAGTACCTCTCCCCTGCCCTCTTTTTTGGAGTAATCCGCTATCTGTTAACCGTTTCAGGTCATACTTAACGGTATTTCGACTTACTTCAGGCAAGAGTGCATCAATTTCCCGCACCGCCAGCACACCTTCTTTCCTAATAAAGTCTAATACTTTGCGCTGGCGGGGATTCAGGTATAATACTTCGGGCTCAGACACAATGGACTGTTCGTCGTCGGCTAAGCGCTCCGTTATTTTACGGATGGCCTTGAGAAAGAAATACAACCAACGACCAATCTCTTCCTCTTCTGTTCCTCGATGACGTTGGGCAGCCATAAGTGCCTTGTAGTAAGCCGCCTTATCTTCTTCGATTACGCGCTCCAAGCTGGAATAAAGTACAAATTCATACCCTGCTTGCAACAGTAACAAGGTGGTCAATAATCGGCTAAGGCGGCCATTACCATCCTGAAAAGGATGAATGGTCAAAAACTCGTAGACAAAGGCTCCTATCCTGATTAAAGGGTGCTCACTAGCCATCTCGGTATCATTGAACCAATTGACCACAGCCTCTATAGCAACACCTGTAAGCGCGGGGTCGGTCGTTTGAAAAATGACTTTTTGCTCGCCATCTGCTGTAGTAGCTACCACTTGATTGGAAACCTTCTTGTAGTGCCCTCTGTGATGTGCATCTTTGGCACTATAGCGCAGTAGCTCATTGTGAAATGCTTTAATCAGCGTCTCCGTTAAGGAGAAATCACGATACTGTTCCTGTATAATTTCTAAAGTCGTATAGTAACCGGCAACCTCTTGTTTGTCACGGCTTTCCAATTCCTGAATACGAAGATGCTCTACAAGTTGAGCTATTTCTCCATCAGTCATTTGATTACCTTCTATTCTATTAGAAGAGCCAACACTCTGGACCGTTGCCAATTGGCGCAACTCACGCAATTGGTCGGTACTGAGGTTTTCTTGTACTTTCCATGCACGATTGTATGCATCAATCTCCTTGATGACTTTATTAACCGAGGTGCGGGTAAGGTAATCTAACTGTAATAATCTTTTCATTATCCAAATATATCCATTTATATCCGAAAATTCAATGGTCGCTACAGTTTTCCACCAACACAAGCAAGATTTAGCCGCGCAGTAGGCTTATTTATTTACTATCCTTAAAATAAATTGATAAAGAGCAAAACCAACAGCAGTTGAATAATCATGGTCCCGTCTAATAAACCGGTAAAATAATAATCGTGCTTTTCAGGGGTTGCTTTCCAGATGAAGACTCCGCTTGTTAAGGCTGAAAATATCAAAGCAAAGAAGACGCTTAAGTCATAGATTCCTAGCCAGTAATTAAGGAAAACCAAGATCATCATAAGAAATAATGAACCGAGCGCTATGTACTTTGCTTGCAAAATGCCCCATTGACCAGGGAGCGTGCTCACAGCTGCCTCCTGATCCTGAAATAAATCACGAATATCGAAGGGAATGGTGATCGCAAAAATAAAGCAGGCTCTTTCCAGTGCCATCATCAAGACAGACCTGTCGATTGTTATTCCAGCAGATTGTGCGGGTGCAATTACCGTTATCCAGGCCCAAGCCAAAGCAATTAGGAAAATTTTCAGGTAGGGTAAATCCCTAAGGCGGCGGCCGTTCAAAAGTGGCAAAACATAACCAAGGGCTATCAAGTTGGGCACCAGCAAACTAAGCTTAAGGAAGGTAGGCAGTTGCCAATAAAAATAAGCCGAAATAACCGCTGCTATACCGGCATAGGCGATGATATGCCAGCGGTAGGTTTTCATTATTTCAAATCGACGCCCTTGGTGCCCCTCCCCTAGCATACGAAGTGCTACCAATCGGTGTAATGCATAAATGGTAAGCGTCCCACTGGTAATAAACCCATCAAGCGCACTCCAATGCCATATACCTTGTAGGAGTAAATGCGTCTGCACAGTCATTGCCAATGCCGCAGCCGCAATCCAGAAATGACCATAGAATAGCAGATTTACCAAGGAGCGCAACATATCCAAAAAAATATTGGCCGATACACCTACGGCCATGATGATTGTACCATGTTTGTTTTGAAAGCTTATCAGCGATCTAAAAAATTAGAGCTTGTCCGGAGAATCTCCGAACAAGCTCTAAAAGTACAAAAACGGAAGGCATGCTTAGAAGTATTTAAAGGATTGTCCTGCTTCAATTTTCAGCAAACTCTGATAGATAAGCTGAATAACTCCTTCTACATCCTCCTTATGTGCCATTTCTACCGTTGTATGCATATAGCGCAAAGGCAAGGAAATCAATGCCGAAGGAACGCCACCATTGCTATAAGCAAAAGCATCTGTATCCGTGCCCGTTCTTCGTGACGCAGCTTCTCGCTGTATAGCTATATCATTTTCCTCTGCGGTGTCAATGATCAGGTTGAGCAGCTTATTATGCACCGCTGGAGCGTAAGTAAGCGAAGGCCCTCTTCCTGATTTCACATCCCCATGTTTTTTCTTATCAATCAGCGGTGTGTGCGTATCATGGGTGACATCCGTAACAATGGCCACATGAGGCTTGATGGTCTCCGCTATCATCTCAGCACCACGCAATCCTACTTCTTCCTGAACAGAGTTGACGATATACAGAGAGAATGGTAGTTCTATATTGTTTTCTTTTAAGAGACGAGCAACTTCAGCAATACAAAAACCTCCCATTCGGTTATCCAATGCGCGCCCAACATAGTAGGTATCATTGAGCATTTCCATCTCATCGTCATAAGTAATGACGCAACCTACCGTCACCCCCATTTCCAGTACTTCTTCCTTATTTCGAGCACCAATATCGATAAAGATATTTTCTATCTTAGGTACCAGTGATGCATCCTTGCCATGGCGGGTGTGAATAGCCGGCCATCCGAATACACCACGAACAAGTCCTTTTTTGGTATGAATGTTTACTCGCTTAGACGGCGCAATAAGGTGATCAGAGCCTCCATTACGCACAACGTAGAGAAAACCATCATCTGTGATGTAGTGAACAAACCAGGAAATCTCATCGGCATGCCCTTCTATTACTACCCGGTAGTCTTTCCCTGGATTAATAATGCCGTAGACGGTGCCGTAATTATCAAGCTCATACTCATCAATATAGGGCTTGATGTACTCCAGCCACAATTGCTGCCCTGGTGCTTCAAAGCCCGTAGGCGAAGCATTATTTAGATAACGACGCAAAAAGTCTTCCGACTGTTTATTAATGATTGACATATTGTTCGTTGATTTCGCTGAAAATTACGATTAAGTATCGCGCAAAAAATGGGAAGTTAAAAATAATAATTAGGCTTCAAACTGTTTACTCCACGCAACAGGATCTTCTCGCCAGGTAATGAGCAAAGATTGTTCTTCTGCCGTAATGTAGCCACTCTCTACTGCTTCTTCCAGTAAAGCAGGGTAATGACTCAGTGTACTTATTGGGCAATTAGCCCCAGCAAAAGCTTTACTTGCTTCAGGAAAACCATAGGTAAATAAAGCCATCACTCCTGCAACTTCGCCGCCCGCTTGACGCAGTGCTTCCACCGCCTGAAGGCTACTGCCACCTGTGGAAATCAAATCCTCAATAACGAGATAGCGCCCACCGGTTTGCAATTCGCCCTCGATTTGATTCTGCCGTCCATGAGCCTTCGCTTTACTTCGAATATAAATAAAAGGGACTCCCAGGCGATCGGCCAATAAGGCACCATGTGCAATACCAGCAGTGGCTACCCCTGCAACACCAACGAAGGGTTGAAATGATTTTGCCGCCTCCACCAAGCTATCCTGAATAAACGATCTTACCTTTGGATGAGAAAGGACAATCCGATTATCACAATAAATAGGAGAACGCCTACCGCTAGCCCATGTAAAGGGGTTTTGCGGGTTCAGCTTTATTGCCTTTATTTGCAACAAATGCCGGGCTACAATACGATCTTGGTTATTCATAAGTCAAAAATTGCGAGCAAATGTACAAAATCTACATTAATGACCGACCGCTTACATTATGTGATCCTTTAGAAATGGCTCAAGAAGGTACCCCCAGAGACGGTCATTTAGTGGCTCGCTACCCTGGCAAAACCAAATTTATCCTCAATTATGTAGATTTATTAGAGAAGGGTTCGCCTCAGGTAAATGAAGTCACCCTTTTCCATACTGACTTGGAAGAACTCTGGCAGGCATTCTGTGACCACTATAAAATTGTAGAAGCAGCTGGCGGGTTGGTCTATAACTTCGCCCAGCAGTGGTTACTCATTTACCGCCGTGGTTCATGGGACTTGCCAAAAGGAAAAATTGACCCCGGGGAAAATCCTGAACAAGCTGCCATACGCGAAGTTCAAGAAGAAACGGGCCTCCGTGAATTGACTTTGGGAGAAAAATTACCTATGACTTACCACACCTATCGAGGTAAAAAAGACCAGCGTATTCTAAAACCAACTCACTGGTATGTGATGAACACTCCTGAAACACAATTGACTCCACAAACTGAAGAAGATATAGAGAAAGCAGTGTGGATGTCTGAGAAACAATTCTTTAGCGAAGAGCGCGTCGTCTACCCAAATATCTCTAGTATTTTGAAAACAGCCCCCAAAATACAATAAACTCACAATAAATAATTGGCCCAAGGTGCAGTTTAACCAAGTAATCTTTCGTTTTTACACACTCCGCGACTTATCTTCTATTATTATCGCAGCATATTGCAATTAAAACGTATCTTTGCTTCCGCAAATTCCAGATATTGCTATTAATCCAGGAACATGAAACGTTTATTACTTTTTTTCGGACTAGTCTCTTGTGTATTTCTAAGTGACTTATCCGCTCAAATGACGGCAAAAAGCCCAATGGCTAGTGCCTCCGCCACTTCTCCAGAATTGGCGTTCAACGATTGGTCGATTTACGCAGATCAAGAAAGCAACACCTACTTTATCGATTTTGAACAATTAGCACTCAATGTCAACACTGTCGTTGTCAAGAGTACTGATGGTCAAGTGATGTGGCAAGAAGATGTTTTCGACCTTCCGGTAAATTCTATCTACGAGTTGGATTTCAGTGGCTTCTCCGCCGGAGAGTACTTTATTGAACTCGAAGCCTTTACAGGTGTAATCAGAAAGATTGTCCAGCATAAAGGGTAAGCTTTTCTGATAATGACATAAGTGAGCAGTTTTTATTCAAAGCAGCTCCTATTTTTACTTTCTTTTCTGATCGTATACAAAACGGTCGGTTAACTACATTGTTAACCGACCGTTTTGTATTTACCCAAGAGGAGGATAATAAAATGCTTACTTCCGCTTATTGATTTCATCTCTAATTCTTGCGGCGCTTTCATAATCTTCCGCAGCAAGTACTTCATCTAAAGTAGATCGCAATTCTTCTACTGACATTTCTGTCAACTTAGTTTCTTCCGTTCCATCCTCAACTTCTCCAAAGTTCGAATCTCCTAAATTATCGTCATCATCGTCATCATCACTCTCCTGTAGTTCAACACCGGCGGCGTCCAAAATAAATTCATACGTATGAATAGGGCAGCCAAAACGAACAGCCAGCGCCAATGCATCAGAAGTGCGTGAATCAATTTCTATAATCTCGCCATCTTTCAGGCAAATAAGCCTGGCGTAAAAGATACCTTCCAATAAATTGTTAATAATAACCTCCTTGAGGTCAATATTAAAGACGTCAAGCGTGTTTTTAAACAAATCGTGACTCAATGGCCGGTTAGGCAGCATCCCTTCAATTGCAACAGCAATAGCTTGGGCCTCAAAACCACCAATGACGATGGGCAAGCGACGGGCGCCATCTCTTTCACCAAGTACCACTGCATAGTTGTTGGACTGGGTAACACTGTGAGACAGGGCGACAATATCTAGTGCGATCTTCCTCATATTCTGGCCTAAATAAGTAAATTCTAATGATAACGGCAGAAACATATAAAATATTTATCTGCCAAAAAAAGCTACTAAAAAAAGTAGCCGGGGCGCAAAGGTAGAAAAATAAGCAGGAGCTTGCAAAGAAGATTTACTGCTCCTTGGCTTGATTCCACAATGCATCCATTTCTGCCAAGCTCATTTCCGTAAGTTCACGATCAGCGTGAGCTTCAATATATTCAAACCGTTTTTTAAACTTTTGGTTGACTCGCTCTAGTGCTGTTTCTGGATCAATCCCTGTAAAACGGGCATAGTTTATCAAACTAAACAACAAATCCCCAAACTCCTCCTCCTGATGCTCTGTATTTGAGGTGGCCATTGCTTCTTTAAATTCTCCGATCTCTTCTTCTACCTTCTCCCATACCTGCTCACTGTTTTCCCACTCAAAACCCACTTGCTTGGTTTTATCCTGCATTCTGTAGGCTTTAACCATAGCAGGCAGTGATTTTGGAACTCCGCCCAACACAGATCGCTTACCTTTTCCTTCCTGCTGCTTTATTTGCTCCCAGTTTCTCTTCACCTCTTCCTCATCTTCCACCGTTACGTCGCCGTAAATATGTGGATGGCGATTGATTAGTTTATCACAAACAGCATTCAGAGCATCACTGATATCCCATTCTTTTTGCTCATCGGCAATCTTTGCGTAGAAAACCATGTGCAACAACAAATCGCCAATTTCTTCTTTTACCCCTGTTAAATCCTTTTCAAGGATAGCATCAGCCAACTCGTAAGTCTCTTCTATGGTCAAATTTCGAAGGCTTTCCATAGTTTGTTTTCGATCCCAAGGGCACTGCACGCGCAATTCATCCATAATGGTCAATAAACGATCGAAAGCTTCTAGCTGGGGTTTCATAAGAATTCGTATTTTTGCGGCGACAAAAATACTGAACTTTTGCCCCTCTCAAGGGGTTTTAAAGGAAACTTAATCTTACTACATGGAATTCCTGTCTGTTTTAGCGATCATCTTTGTCACTTTTGGTATTTCCTTTATCCTGATCAATATCCGGCACATCGTGACGGGCAATGAATTTCGGGGTACCTGTGCAACCAACAATCCGATGCTAAAATCAAAAGTTGGAGAATGTACCGTTTGTGGTAAAAAGCCAGAAGAAGATTGTCAAATGCCTACCGTCAAATAAGGTAGAAACATTAAACACGCAATTTTTTCAAAAAAAGAGCACCTATTTCGTGGGCGCTCTTTTTTTGTTTTCAAAGCTGTTTAGCGTTTTTTTGGCCTACTAACAGAAGAGTTCCTCTATAATCTGACTCCGCAGGCTTCTACTCACCGGAATCTTTGCACCACCTACCTCTAGCAAGTTCCCTTCGATCGACGTTACTTTCTGTCGAGCAATCAAATACGATTTATGGACGCGCATAAACTGCGCTGTAGGCAGTAGGTTTTCCATGTTCTTCATCCGCTCAAAGGTGACGTATTTATTATTTTCACAAACAATTCTCACATATTCTTTCATTCCTTCTACATAGACAATCTCACTAATCTTTACTCGTACCAGTTTCCCGTCAACCTTTATAGGCAGATAGGTAATAGCAGCGTCTTTTTCCTCTCCCTTTTGCTGATGATTAATCCCTTTTTGTAGGGCCTGTAAAAACCGAGGAAAGGAAAAGGGCTTCAGTAAATAATCGACAGCGTTTAAGTTGAAGGCATCTATTGCATAATCCTTATATGCTGTCGTAAAAACTGTAGCAGGCCGCTTCTCTAGTCCTTTCAAAAAATCTACGCCGCTTAAGGAAGGCATTTGAATATCGAGAAACATGATGTCTACTTCCTCTTGTCGCAATACTTCCATGGCTTCTAAAGCTGATTTACACTTGGCTATAAGCCGCGTACCTGGAACTTGCTGAACATAGCTTTCCAAGAGATTAAGTGCCAGGTATTCATCGTCTACCAGAAGTATTTTTGTTGTTTTAGGTGTCATTTTATCTTTTTAATCGCTAATTGAATACGAAAGTGATCTTCACTTTTTTCTTCTATCAACTGGTAATGCCCCGAATATTGAAGCGCCAACCGGCGACGAATATTTTCCAAGCCTACCCCACCCTGTTCGTCTTTCTGAGATTGGAATGGGTTAAAAGAGTTCTTTGCTGAAAACATCATTTCATCTTCATCAATCAATAACTCGAGGTGAACGTACCCATTCTCATTTTCAGCAAGATCACTGTGTTTAAAACAATTCTCGACCAAAGGAATCAACAACAAGGGTTCAATCAAATACCCTTTTCTTGGCAACTGATAAGTGAACGTGATGTCCTTTTGTTCTTCATACTGCAACTGAAAGAGTTCAATGTACTCTTCAAGTATGGTGATCTCTTTAGCAAGGGGTACTTTCTCCTGCTGAGCATCGTAAATGACGTACCGCAACAAATCGCTTAGACGTAAAACTAAGGGGGCTGTTTTTTCGGACTTCACCACCGCCAAGCTATAAATATTATTGAGCGTATTAAAAAGAAAATGAGGGTTCATCTGTGCACGCAGAAATTGAATTTTTGCTTCGCGTTGCTCTGCTAGCAATGCTGTTTCACGTTGTTTCAGGCGAATTCGCGAGCGTACGAGCTGGTACAAAAGACTAATTAACAGGGTTCCAATATTCGTGACTAAAGCGCCGATAAAGAAAGAAAAAGCGTCAGGGGTATAATAAAGAGACGCATCCTCTAGGTACGAAAACTGACGATTGACATAAAAGCGGATTATTGTCACCACCGCAAAAACAATAACTAGTCCGGTCCCAAATTGCCAATACTTTCTCCGTTCGTAATAATACCTATAGGTCATTCCTGTACCATAGAAAAGAACGGCTAATAAGCCCGTATTCAGTAC
>NZ_JBOEFX010000176.1:0-29604 GCF_050633125.1 Lewinella sp. | reverse complement strand
CAATCGCATAATATTTATCAAAATCAAACAGGATGAAATCTTTGTGATCACGAGTAAAACGCGCCTTGTTTTCATCCGACATACGAGCGGTAGCTACCGAACGAGGGTAATGATAGCCACTATGCAAACGTGCTTGGTTAACAACAGAGGCTTTCTGCATTAACTGCTTCTCCTTTTCAACGACGATCACCCGGCACCCTTTCGATGAAAGGTACAACGCTGCGTATGCCCCAAAAATCCCACCACCAACTATTAGAAAATCGGTATTTGTATTTTTTCCTGATACAGTCATTCGTTATGCTTCGATATTTTCAAGAGCTTCATACAGCAGCGTATAATCTTCGGTATAAAGCTGCTGCAACCAGGAAAAAGAATCGGTCAAGTGCTCTATCCTTGAAGGACCTAATAAGATCCCGGAAATCCCTGGGTGATAAGCAGCATAAAGCATCCCCAACTGGTTCATATTCAGCTCCAGGCCTCGATTGGAAGGTAAAATCGCCCTTGTTGCTAATAAATCATTCAGCTGGCTTGTCAGCTTTTCGTGTGTATCCGGATTGCCACCTCTCGCCAATAGGGAAGCTTTAGAGGAATATCCTTTGGGATTTAATTTCACCCCACCAGCATTGATTCCGTATGCAATGAAAGATGATCGCTCGTGAAGTGGAGCGTACCGCTCATAATCGGTGTAGAGCAGGTTATGCTTTAGTTCTACAGGTAAATCGTCTAAGGAATGAGTCGCTAAAACCTCAGCATATATTTCTGGATAACGAATGCCTGACAGACCAATCTTCCAACGACCTTCACCTAACCTCTGTAAGGTTGATATTGTGGTATCGATCTCCTTTCCCTCTTTCCTGTTATCCCAATGAATCATCACACAAGCCAAATTGGCTCCTAGCAAGTTTTCATATTCTTCCACACAGATCATTAAAAAACTAGGGGAAAGATTTTGATCGGGGGTCATCATATTATTGAGACTCCCCACCTTCATGATCACTTCCAAATCAGTGACTTCGTGGGTAGTAATCCACTCCGCAAGCAACTTTTCAGCTCTTCTGAAATCCGAAGGATTTTTATTGATAGGATAATTGGTGGCCGTATCAATACGCCTCCCTCCCTTTTGGTAGAATTCATCCAAAAGGGCAAAACAGCCTTCTCTGTCAATTGTCCATCCCCACATGGCTGTCCCTAAAATAAGGTCAGGTGGAGTGCGCATAGCCCTCTTCATTATTTTTTTGCCTTTCCGGAATATACAATCCCTATTCCTGGTGTAAACCCTAAATACTGATGGTAAGCTGCCGCGAAATCAAGGCGCCATTGATCCAACAACAAATAGCCAATTCCAAAACTGAGCATACTAGGTTCAGTAGCGATACCAGCTCGGAGAAAAAACTCATCAAGCAGTTGGTATTCCAAACCTACTCGTACCCTTACGGGATAAAGAATATCTTTCTCTACCTNNGTGTGTGCCAGGGTCATATTGAAACCCAACACTTAGCACAGAGGGTAAATCTTCGTCTTCTAAAAGTGCTACACGCACCGGGTTAGCAACCCTTCCCGCCAGTGTCACCGAAGGACTAAGGATGGCCTGTAGGCCCAATTCGAAACTAACAACCTGCTTATTGCCGTATTCCGGAATGTTAACCCCCAGCGTGTAAATCTGTGCCCCCAAATTGACTTTGTCACTCAACTTTCGACCATATAGCAGTCCTATTCTTTGTTCGTTGTATCCTTCAAAACCATAATAACCAACAGTCAATCCGCCTGTACCTGCTCCTAGTGAGAATGCACCAACAGCACTTACTTGTCGAATGTCACTGAGTGCAAAACGTTGTTCGCCGTAAAGCGCAAAAGTTGTTTGAGAAACGCCAGCCAAACCGGCAGGGTTTCCCCAGCCAGCGTGCACATCCTGAAAAGTGAGACCTACTCCTCCTACGCCTAATCCACGAGCTCCGCTTACTTGGGGGCTCCCAAGCTGAGCCAACAAGCCAGTATAAGCGAATAGGCTAATAACGAAAAGAGGAAAGAATGACTTGAACATAATCCTGTACATTATTGGGGTACTTCATTTTTTTCACAAACGGTTGCATAAAAATCAGCGGCTCTGGTATTTCTACGCTCCATGGTTTTCCAATCAACGGTGATCAATCCAAAACGGTAAGTATTCCCCAGGTTCCATTCGAAGTTATCGAACGTACTCCAGAAAATATAACCCTCCAAAGGAATTCCTTCCTGGATCACCTCATGACATTCCCGTAAATAATCTTTTAACGCGGATATCCGTAACTCAGGATCATCGGTACAAATACCGTTCTCTGTTATAATTATCGGCTTTTGATAGCGCTCATAAATCCGGCGGATAATTCGACTCAAGCCCTCCGGTCGGTAACCCCACATTTGATCATGAGGAATGCCCATTTTACCAAGTTGCCCAGGATTGTCGATTTCCGTAACTGGCAATGGGCCAAAGGGAATATAAGCGTAGTAGCTAAGTCCCCAAAAATCTACTTTCTCAAAGTAGCTTGCTGCACGGATGTGAAACCACCAATCCATGAATTTTGCCGGCAATTTACCAAGCCAATTCAATCCTTCAAACCAAGCCGTATTCAGCGAGATACCCACGGGGGCGTCCGGAAATCGATCATTAAGCAACTCTACCGCTATATCATGAGCACGCCCCATGTGGCGAAGCACCCGATTGGCCTTTGAGTAGCTTTTCTTAAAAGGCGGAAAATTGCCTAATAAGTAAGCATTCAAGGCATACACATTAGGTTCGTTAAAGGTATTCCAATAAACGACCAGGTCACCAAAGGCATCCATACAACGGCGAGCAAAATCTACATAAGCAGGAATTGCGCTTTCTTCTGTCCACCCTCCATCATTCTCCAACCATACTGGATGGGTAAAATGATGGAGGACAAACATTATTTTCATTCCTTTTGCTTTAAGCAACAAAAAGAATTCGCGGTATTCCTCTACGACCTCTGGCTCCAGTGGCGCGTTAGCTGCTTTTTGCAAACGGGCCCAATCAACTCCACACCGATAGATGGTACCAAAACGAGCGATATGTTCTGCATCTTCTTCCCGGCGAAGCTCGTGATCCGTGGTTCGTTCAAACACAGTGCCGTCTTTAGCTACAACACCCCGCCAATTATGGTCAGACGCTGTTTCTATCTGGGCCGCCGCCGTTGACGTCCCCCATTTAAAGCCCGGTGGAAAAACGAGGCTACTGGCCATGAGAAGAAGGTTTTAGTAACAGTCGAAAATTAATCTACCCAATCAGCAATAAACACATTGGTATCACGACCGCCACCATTGTTGCGGTTGCTAGAGAAGACCAACTTTTTGCCATCATAGCTGAACATTGGAAAAGCATCAAAGGTCTCATCAAAGGTGATCTGCTGGAGGTTTTCGCCATTTAGATCAATGCTAAAAATATTGAACTGGCGACCGCTTTCCACATGGTGGTTGGAGGAAAACAGAATCTTTTCTCCGCCTGGATGGAAATAAGGTGCCCAGTTGGCCTTACCCAGGTTAGTGATCTGCTGGAGGTCTGTGCCATCAACATTACAAACGTAAATTTCCATGTTGGTAGGCTGCACCAACCCCTTGGCCAATAGATCCTTGTATGTTTTTTGTGCTTCTGGTGTCTGAGGGCGAGAAGCCCGAAAAACCAACTTCGTGCCATCAGGCGAAAAGAAAGCACCACCATCATAACCAAGTCCGCTGGTTACTTGATTCATATTGGTACCATCGGTATTCATCGTCCAAAGCTCCAAATCACCGGAACGGGTAGAAGTAAATACAATCATCGATCCGTCGGGAGACAAGGTAGCTTCCGCATCATAACCATCATTCGTGGTAAGTTGCTTGGTAATATTGCCTTCCAGGTCAGCTACGAAAATATCAAAGTCCTTGAAAATTGGCCAGGTATACAATCCGTTAGCCGGGCGCTCCATCTGTGGGCATTCGTCGCCACCCAGGTGGGTACTGGCGTAAAGGATACTTTTATCACCCGGCATGAAGTAAGCACAAGTGGTACGTCCTTTGCCTGTACTAAGCAATGGAGGCGTATCCCCTTCAAAGCCTCCGATGGGCATGTAATAAATCTGATCACATTCAGCGCCCCAAGCAGGGTTCTCTGCCTGAAAAACAAGGTGGGTATTGTCAAAACTAAAGTAGGCCTCTGCATTGTTGCCACCAAAGGTTAGTTGTTGCACATTATTTAAGTGCACCTCTTTTTCGAAAGCCAAGTTTGGCGTTTCATTTGTTTCTTCTGCTGCATCTTCGGCAGTGTCGGTTGCAGTAGTGTCGGCAGTATTGTTACAAGAAATAATACATGCGAGAAAAGAGAGGAAAAAGAAAATTCTCATTGGTAATTATTGAGTTAAGAACAGCACGAAAATAAAAAGCGATTCTGTCTTTCACAATAGTTAAATAAACGCTTCATTTTAAGTGTTTTAACTATTTGAAAACCTTAAAAAAATCGTATTTTATTTTCTGCGCAATACATGAAACGCCGAATAGGGTTTATTCGGCCTAAAAATAAAAGACTTCCAAAGCTACGGGGAACTTTGGAAGTCTTAGGTATAGTCAAAGAATTAATTTCTCGATTAAATCTTCTGTAGAGGTAGGGAAGAAGTTTCACCCTGCTCATTCTGTAGGCGTACCCAGTAGGCGCCAGCTGGTAATTCAGACAAATCCACATTCATATTGTGCTGACCAGAAAGCAACTGACCTGCAAAGATCTGCTGTACTTTCGCACCTTGAGCATTATACAAACCGATATTCAAGGTACTTGTATTTGCCAAGTCCAATTTCAAGGTACTAACACCTGATGTTGGGTTAGGAGCAACCAAGAGGCTGGTAAGCGCCGCCACTTCTTCTACACGAGTCGCACTCATCGGCACGTATGGTGCCGCATCTACTACGCCACATGCGTCGATAGCACTACGCCATTCCGGTGCACCAGAACTATAAGGCCAGATATCCCAGGAAATACCACCATCAGGACAGATAATGGAAACCGTAGGAAAACCTGTGAAATTGAAGTTGCTCGCATAGAGGTTAACAACATCATCCGCTCCGCCATCAACGCCTCCAGCTGGAGAGGTAAAGCCAAACTGTGATTCAAAACCAGCGATAGCAGCATCTGAATCTCTATCACTTAGGGACCACATGATTACATTTTTCCCTTGCCCGGTATAATCTTCCGTAATACTCACCAGTTCAGGAGAGGATTGCTGACATGGGCCACAGTTTACAAAGAAGAAATCAATGATTACAATATATCCTTGGTCAAGGGCATGTTGCATGTTGTGGGTATCCCCGTGTGTGTCTGTAAATGTAAAATCAAGTGCTTGCTGAGCCTGAAGGCCAAAGCTGGTTAATAACATCAAGCTTAGGTAGGTAAAAACTTTTTTCATTTTGTTTGTTTTAGTAATGTATTAATCAATGCCTCTAATGTAAATATTATGTTCGCATTCCCCCTTATCTTTGTGACAAATGCCATTTGAATTGCAAAAAGAAAAAATTCAGGAAGTCCAATTTCTAAACCTCGGCTTGGTTGATTACCAAGAAGCTTGGGACTTTCAAACCCTGCGCCACAAAGAGCTCGTTGCCAGAAAACTACGCAACCGTGAGCTTACTAAGGCGGGTGCAGCAACAGAAAAACAAGAACACTTTCTTATTTTCTGTGAGCATCCTCCTGTCTATACTTTGGGTAAAACCGGCTCTTTGGATCATTTACTGCTGGATGAAGAAGGGCTGACTGAAAAAGGATTCACCTTTTATAAGATCAACCGAGGAGGAGATATCACCTATCACGGCCCTGGCCAAATTGTTGGCTATCCTATTTTTGATCTGGATTGCTTTTTTACGGACGTCCACAAATATGTGCGCTACCTGGAAGAAGCGGTGATGCTTACACTGAAAGAATATGGCATTGAGAGCTATCGAGAAAAGGGCTATACGGGTGTTTGGCTACCTGCAACGGCCAATGCTCCGAAGCGAAAAATCTGCGCCATTGGTGTCCACTTGAGCAGGTGGGTAACACTCCATGGCTTTGCATTCAATGTAAACACCATGCTTGATCACTTTGAAAACATTATACCTTGTGGTATACAAGATGATGACAAAAGCGTCACGAGTATGGCCAAAGAGCTTGGTAAAACAATGAATATGCAAGAAGTACAGGATAAATTAAAGCAACATTTTGCAGATTTATTCAACTATACTTACAAAGCTTCTGCCATTGAAGCTTAAGTTACACTGCAAAACAACTAACAATTTCTTATGTTAAAAGATATACCCCGCCAGAAGGTGGAAGATTTGGCGATTGCTATCATACCACCAGCTGAGAGTTCTGAAGATGACCTTTGGGATGTGATGATTATCAATTTACACGAGGCCCGAATCCAGAGTGTAATGGTTACGGCCAAAGGTTATGGAGAAATTACCGGAGAAAAGAAGGAAACAGCCACCTTCCGGTATTTTATTGAAGAGGTAGCCGCACTGGCTATTGAAAAAATAGAACCTATTCAACCCGCTGTTTTCGAACTGACAAACGAGTATTGGGTGAGCTTCAGCCTCGATGGGCATTTATTCGATAAAAAATACATCTTTGTGAAAGGAAGCATTTCTCCCGAAAACTTCACCCCGATACCCTTTTTGAATAGAAAAGGTATTCTGATCAGATAATTCACCCCAAGTATTGCGCAAAAATAAATTGCTAGTTTTTTGAAAAACGTCGACCCAATTTATTGCTGTGCTGTTCTCAACAACAACCAAGACACTCCATGAGTGAAGAACTAAAAGGAAAACGCGTAACGGTCTCTAGCACCACCATGACAGAAATGATCATGCCCAATGATACCAACCCGATGGGCAACCTCATGGGAGGCAACCTACTCCGATGGATGGATATTGTTTGTGGCATCTGTGCCGGAAAGCACTGCGAACGCCACGTAGTTACAGCTTCTGTGGATCATGTAAGCTTCAAGAAAGCCATCAAGGTTGGCGATGTAATCACCTTGGAGGCATCCGTTACCCGAGCGTTCCGCACTTCTGTAGAAGTCTTTGTGGAAGTATACGCCACCGACATCAAAGGGCACAACCCAAGAAGGTGCAATTCTGCCTATTACACTTTCGTAGGTCTGGATCAGGAAAATGGAAAGCCGGTAGAAATCCCCCCCGTTATCCCTGTTACTGAGATTGAACAACAACGCTTCGATGCAGCTCCCCGACGTCGTGAAATGCGACTTATCCTGGGCGGGCGGCTAAAGCCCGAAAATGCACCAGGGATAAGGGCGCTTTTTGAGTCTATTGTTTAGGTGACTTTATAGGATAAAAAAAAAGCCTGACTCATTACTGAGTCAGGCTTCCGTTTAAGTACCCGGAGCGGGGGTTGAACCCGCACTTCCGTTATGGAAACAGGATTTTAAGTCCTGCGTGTCTACCAATTCCACCATCCGGGCGGCAAACTTTTGATGCCCCATCATTCTGGAGCGACGCAAAAGTACAAAAATCTCTAATATTCAAAAGCAATTAACAAAAATCTGTGAAAAATAATTCCGCCTCCTAGGTAATAGACCGCGAATTGAACGGATCAAACGGATTTTCATAGATTCTTTTTCATCAATGACACATGGGTGCATTATTCAGTGCTTCCCACAGATCAAAGGAGGCGGGCAACTGGAACTGTAAAGCACGCCAGATCAAGAACGCTCCCATTAAGGTCAGTACAACAGGGTATGCTTTGCGCAAATATTTTTGAATCTTCAGGCCCGACATCTGCCCCAATAAAGTCACCGCCAACAACAGCGGCAATGTACCCAACCCGAAAGCCATCATGTAAAACACGCCAGACTGCCAGCTAGCGGTTGTGAGTGCCCCAGCCAAAGCGAGATACACCAAACCACAAGGCAACAGCCCGTTAAGCATTCCCAGAGAGAAGATTGCCGATAAACCTGTCTTATTGACCAAACGTGCAAAGGCACTTTTCAATCGAACGTAAAAACTTGACAAGAGCGGTGAAGACCAGATCTTCAACTCTACCTGTACAGAAAACAAACCGATCACTACCAGTAAAGCGCCGAGTATCAGCGTCAGCCAGGATTGTAGCCCGACTAAAAACACGCCTTTGCCCAGAAAACCCATCAAAGCACCCAGTGTAGCGTAAGTGATGATTCGGCCTGCGTTGTAAAGCAACAAGCGGCCTACTCGACCCCCTTTCTGCCCAAAAGGCAAAGCCAACATCAGCGGCCCACACATACCAACGCAGTGTAGGCTACCAAGAAGACCAAATGTGAAAGCGGTGAAGAGCATGGTTATTGACTATTGGTTGATGGTCAAGTTAGGAAAATCGAAGTCTCTGTACCCAGTACCCTTTATCTGAGGTCAATAATTTTTTCTGCGAAATAAGGCGTATCAGCTGCCTCCCAGTACACCTTTACTTTCCAGCGACCTACGGGTAGCTTAGCCATTTGTACTTCCATCTGGCCTGCTTGGTCTACCGCGATAGGTAATTGCCAATCCATCGACTTATCATCAGGGCGGTAAAAGGCTATTTGCCCTGTTGCGGAAGCGGCCAAATCCGTAGGAAAAGCAAGCACTAGCTTCTTTCCATCACTTTGCCATTTCATGCGTAATGGTTCCTCCAACTTAGCGGAATTTTCCAATCGATCGTACTGGTTCTGGTAGGCCAAATCCTCTTCGTAGTAATTTTCCACCACCAAGCTGTGGTCAACTTTAGTGGACTCATATACTGAAAAAAACAGGACGGAGGCAAAGAGGACGTAGAATACAAATATTCCCGTACCCCAATTGAATTCAATATTCATAATACACGCTGTTTTCAATTACTTGATCGGTCCTAAGAAATTGGTCTCTGTAGATTCCAACAACTTATCACCTTCCCATAGCTCTATTTTAATCGATTGTTTTCGTTCTTGCACCTGATCTTCGGGAAGAAGAATAAAGAAGGCTCCTTCACTCATCATATCTGGTGTCAACTCAGGAGCATCACCAATGAATTGAATTTTGGCATCCGGGTGATCAGGGAATCGAAATTCTGGCACATATAATTCAGTTGTTTTATTAAACAGCTGATAATTGTACAAGTTACTAATTTCTCCTTGCTCTGTTTCATAATAAAGCTTACCTGGAGTACGTAGAATGATAGCCTCTACATTTGTGCGACCAGCAAACAAGATAATATTTACAATAATCAAAACCCCTAATGCAATAGAATATGCAATAGCACGAGGCGTAAATATATTTCGGGTTTGATTCACGACACCATTATGGCTATCGTAACGAATAAGCCCCTTGGGACGATCAATCTTGACCATCACCTCATCACAAGCATCCATACAAGCGGTACAGTTCACACATTCTAGCTGAACGCCATCACGGATATCTATCCCTGTAGGACACACCTGTACACAAAGTGTACAATCAATACAATCTCCCAGCACTTTCAAGGGAGGTGCTTCAGAAACACCTGTTGCTGAATCAGTATCTGCCACCGCCGCTTGCATACTGGCAATAGGATTGGCTTTCCTTGCAGGCTTCCGTTTTTTCTTACCGCGCGGTTCTCCGCGAACAAAATCATAGGCCACTTGGATCGTATCATTATCCGTCAGCACACCCTGCAGACGACCGTAAGGACAAATGGTCGTACAAACCTGCTCTCTTAGGCTTGCAAAAACAAAATAGAAAGCTCCTGTAAAACCAATCATAGCAAGGAAGCCTCCAAAGTTTTCAGAAGGCGATGACGTAATAATATTAAACACCCTTTCTGGCCCAATCAAATAAGACAAGAAAGTATGTGCAATCAATACCGCAACCAGAATAAACAAGGTTTGTTTAATTACCTTTTTTCTGATTTTTTCGGGTGTCCACGGTGCTTTATTCAACCTCTTTTGAGCACTCGAATCACCCTCTACCCAATATTCAATTTTGCGAAAGACCATCTCCATGAAGATCGTCTGGGGACAAACCCAGCCGCAAAAGAGCCTTCCAAATACTACTGTAAACAGGGCAATAAACACCACCAGGGTAAGCATTGCCACTACGAACAAGTGAAAATCCTGAGGCGTGAAGTGCATACCAAACAGGTAGAAATCACGCCCCAGAATATCCAGGCGAATAAGCGGATTGCCATTAATTTTCACAAATGGCAGTGCAAACAATACGGCTAGTAATACCCAGCTGACATAGGTGCGCGCATTGGTCCAGGAGCCTTTCGGCTTCTTGGGGTATATCCAAATACGCTTACCATCACTGTCTACCGTTTTGATAGAATTACGGTACTCTTCCGTGTCGTTAATTTCGTTTGCATTCATAACTATTCGCCTCTATTTTCGGCTTTAATTATTCGTTCATCCCCAATTGATCATCATCAGCTTCAGTAGCTTCATTTCCGTCTTCTTCTGTAGGCTTATAAAGCTCGCCTTCTGGGTCTTTGGGGTTTGGAGGAGTAGTACCTACGAGCGTAAGAATATAGCTGGCTACCCGCTGCATGTCACTAGACCGCAACTGGCTCTTCCAAGAAATCATTCCTTTTTCCGGAACCCCATACTTGATGGTTCTGAAAGCATCATTGATGGTTCCACCATGCAAGAAATAGTTATCCGTCATATTAGGTCCTACACCACCCTGCCCTTCGGCACCGTGGCAAACTGCACATTTATTGATAAAAATACTCGCGCCTAATGCCAGTTCGTTTTCATCTTCCAGCATGACGACCGTATTTTCATCTACCTGATCAGACTGCATCGCCAAGTAAGCTTTGACTTCTTCTTCAGCTTCTTCTACCTCTACAAGGTATTGCTCAGAAGAAGACAATCCTTTGTCAGCAATGTGGTAGTAAGAAAAGTACACAACACCTGCAATAATCGTTGCATAGAACATACCTACCCACCAAGGAGGGAGGATGTTATCTAATTCGCGAATACCATCGTAATTGTGATCAAGCATTACATCAGCTTCCTTCTCTATAGGTACTGCTTTGGTCAAATCCTTGTACCAACGCTGCCAAGAACTTTGCTTATGCTGAATAGCAACTTTCTCAGCAACTTCAATTCCATGCTCCTTGAGTACCCGAATCCGGTTAAGCTCCATGAGCTGATTATTCAGGTGAAAGATGGCTCCAATAGCACCAATAACAGCTCCGGCACCAACGATGAGTATCAGGTTTTCTAAAACCCAGGTTAGCCAATCAGAACTTGTGCCTGCTTGGGCAGTACCTGCGTCATTTGCATATGCCGACCCCAGAATGCAGAGCAAAAGGAAGGTCAGGCTAAATTTTATAATATTCGTTTTCATAACAAAAACTTAAGGGTGGTCTTATTTAATGTTTTCTTCATCCAAAGGCAGCTCTGCCATGTGTTCTACATAAGCTTTGCTTTTACCCCAGATGGCAATGGCACTGATCGTAAACATTAGAAAGAAAGTAATCAGCGAGAAAATGGCCATCCAGTTGACACTTTGTTCGCCGCTGGCCAGAATATATTTATACATGGTATTTTGATTTTTGCATCTTAGAGGCTGGCAGTTTACCCAAGGGCCACCTGCCAGCCACTAGAAAGATGATTTACTCTGCCTTAGCTTCCGCTGGCGGCTTAATATCGGTTCCTAAACGTTGGAGGTAAGCAATCAAGGCAATGATTTCCTTATCTGCTAATCCTTCCATTTCGATACCGTCTCTGTTCAAGCTGGCAGCGATACCTGCAGCCTGAGCCTTGGCCTCTTCTACCGCATTCTCGATGTATTCATCAGTGTAAGGCGTACCCAAGGTTTTGAGGGTTTTCAACTTGGCAATCGTCATGCCCAAGTCCATGTCATCCTCGATGAACCATGGATAAGGTGGCATGATAGAGCCCGGAGACGTACTCGTTGGGTCATACATGTGGTTGAAATGCCAGCTATCAGGGTATTTACCTCCTAAACGGTGTAAATCCGGCCCTGTTCGCTTACTACCCCACAAGAATGGGCGGTCGTAGATGAATTCTCCTGATTTAGAGTATTCCCCGTAACGCTCGGTTTCACTACGGAAAGGACGAATCATTTGCGAGTGACAGCCCAAACAGCCTTCACGGATATACATATCTCGCCCTTCCAACTCAAGTGCAGTGTAAGGCTTCACGCTCTCGATTTTCGGAACATTATCTTCGATGGTAATCATCGGGAAGACCTCTACTAAACCACCAATCAGAATAGCAATCGTAGCTCCAATCAACAACTGAACAGGACGACGCTCAATCCAACGGTGCCAGTATTCTCCTTTGTGACCACCTGTGAAAGCAACCTCTCGAGAAGGAGCTTGTACTTCTTCATCACCAATAAAGTGACCGGTAGTAGCTGTTTTGATCAGGTTGTACATCATTACAAACACCCCTACTAAGTAGATTGCACCACCTATTACCCGAAGTTTATACATCGGTAAAATCTGTGTTACCGTTTCCAGGAAGTTACCATACTTAAGGATACCCTCAGGTAAAAACTCTTTCCACATCAAACTCTGAGTCCAACCGGCCCAGTAAAGAGGAATAGCATAAAACAGGATACCAAAAGTACCGATCCAGAAGTGAGCGTTTGCCAACTTGGTAGAGTACAGTTTATTGCCATAAAGACGAGGGAACAACCAGTACAACATACCAAACGTCAGCATACCATTCCAGCCAAGGGTACCAATGTGTACGTGGCCAACAGTCCAGTCGGTATAGTGACTGATAGCGTTGACACTCTTGATCGACATCAACGGCCCTTCAAGGGTAGACATACCATAAGCGGTAACCGCCACCACCATGAATTTCAGTACAGGGTCGGTACGTACCCGATCCCAGGCACCACGTAGTGTCAAAAGACCATTCAACATCCCCCCCCAACTAGGAGCGATCAGCATCAAAGAGAAAGCCATCCCTAAAGACTGCGCCCAATCAGGTAAAGAAGTATAAAGTAAATGGTGAGGTCCAGCCCAGATGTAGATAAAAATCAAAGCCCAGAAGTGGATAATCGACAGGCGGTAAGAATATACCGGGCGATTAGCTGCTTTAGGAATAAAGTAGTACATCAAGCCCAGATAAGGCGTGGTAAGGAAGAATGCTACTGCATTGTGGCCATACCACCATTGCACTAAGGCATCCTGTACCCCAGCGAAAACAGGGTAACTCTTCCATAGTGAAACAGGAAGCTCCAGGTTATTACCGATATGCAAAACAGTAACGGTAACCCAGGTTGCAATAAAGAACCAGATAGCAACATAAAGGTGTTGCTCCCGACGCTTAAGAATAGTACCAAACATATTGATACCAAACACCACCCATATACCAGCAATCGCAATATCGATAGGCCATTCCAATTCTGCATACTCGTGCGAACTGGTAATCCCCAACGGCAAAGTAATTGCGGCAGCGAGGATAATAGCTTGCCAACCCCAAAAGTGAATACTACTGAGTAGATCACTGTACATTCTGGTTTTCAGCAAACGCTGTAAAGAGTAGTATACACCTGTAAAAATACCATTACCTACGAAAGCGAAGATAACGGCATTGGTGTGAAGGGGGCGAATTCGGCCGAAGGTAGTTTCGGCTAAACCTAGATTGAATATCGGCCAGACCATCTGTAGTGCTGCAAGCAACCCTACGGTCATACCTACAATCCCCCAGATCGCAGTAACGTAAGCAAATTTCCTTACGATGCGATTGTCATAACTGAAGGTTTCCAAATTTGACATACATGCTAAAATTATTCCAGTAATTACTGGGATTAAAGTTGATTATTTCCTTCTCTGATAATTTTTGTGGTCAAGCTAAAGTGAAAATAGTAAGCGGCGATTAAGGAGCGTCATTTTTACTTTCGATTGACTCTAAACACAAAAAATATCAGAGAATCATTTTTCTGTTTTCGTTTCATCATCAAAAAGCATCCGGACAGAGGGCGTATAGTCGTCATCATATTGGCCGGAGCGCACTGCCCAAAAGAAAGCGGCCAAAAAGCCGAGTGCCACCAAAAGGCTAAGCACAATGAGAAAAAAAATAATATTCATTCGTCTTTCTTTAAGGTTTTATCAAAATACGACTGCAAGGTAGCTAGGGGGACATTCTGGTCAAGGTGACATTTGTCTGACACTGTGGTGACATTTGTCACCCCCTTAGTTTGTGCTTTATTTTTGTAAATAAAAAGTTACTCCCCAGTACACCTACAACCGCTATTGTAATAGAACTCAAGGGCATCAAAATAGCCGCAATTAAAGGAGATAATAATCCCTGAACTGCAAAACTTAGCCCAATAACATTGTAAATAAAAGCCAACACAAAGGCCCCGTAAACCAAGTGTATGGTACGCTGGCCATAATTCATAATATCTCTCAAGTTGGCAAACTGGTTACTTCCCAAAATGACATCACAAGCCGGGGTGAAATTATTTACATCTTCGGTCACCACCAGGCCAACCTCACTTTGCTGTAAAGCACCAGAATCATTTAAACCATCACCAATCATGAGTACTTTCCTTCCTTGTGCCTGAAGTTTTTTAACAAAAGCCAGTTTGTTGTGAGGGCTTTGCTCAAAATGAAGATGGTCCTCTGGAAAAAAGGCCTCCAGCTGTTTGCGGGAAGCATCATTGTCCCCGGATAAAAGATAGAGATCATATTTTTCTGACCACTCATTTAAAATTTCTTCTACGCCTGATCGATACTGATGTTTGATTACAAACGGCCCTATAATTTCTTCGCCAACTTTAGCCCAGGTACCTACCTCTTTGGTAGTTATACCCAAAAACGACGCAGAACCTAAAGCAACGGGTTCTCCTTCAAGCCTTGCCTTAACACCACTACCTGCAACCTCCTGAAAGTCTGTTACACCTGTCTGCTGGGCCGAAGGCCAAAAGGCAGACAGTAATCTACTTACGGGGTGAGAGGATTGACTGGCTAGCGATTTGATAATAGATTTATTCCTTTCGGAAATAGTGCCAGGAGCTGAAAGCTGTTCTTTACCTGCTCCTGAAGTAAGGGTCCCCGTTTTATCAAAGACAATTGTATCTACATCATAGAGCGATTCCAGCACACTGGTATTTTTGATGTACACTTGATTTTTACCTAGCAGACGCAGCGCATTTCCCAAAGTAAAAGGTACCGACAATGCCAAGGCGCATGGGCAAGCGATAATCAGCACCGCTGTAAAAGCATGTAAGGCGATACGGTGATCTATAGGCCACCAATAACCAATAGTCACTAATGCGATCAACAAAACGGTTGGTGTAAAATACCTGCCTATTTTTTCTAGCAATTGGCTACTTCCAGGGATGTACGCTTTTTGGAAAGCTTCGTCATTCCATAGTTGCGTAAGATAGCTTTGTGATACTGCTTTAACCAAGCGTACAGTAATTTCACCTCCAGTTTGCCGCCCTCCAGCAAAAAGTTGCGCTCCAACCTGGCTACGAACAGGGTCAGCTTCGCCAGTTACAAAGCTATAATCCATCCGGGCTTCACCGGAAAGTAGCTCCCCATCGGCGGGTAAAAGGCCATTATTGGTTATTTTTATTTCATCACCTATTGTCAGTTGATCAAGGGTTATACTTGACCACTTCCCCGCTAACCTACGCATTACTGCTATAGGAAAATAGCTCTGATAATTTCGTTCAAAAGAAAGATGATGGTAAGTCCGTTGTTGAAACCAACGACCAATCAAAAGAAAAAACACCAGCCCTGCCAAGCTATCCAGGTAACCGGGGCCTAATTCACTGATGATTTCAAAAACGGAGCGAAAAAACAAAACCGCTATCCCCAAGGTGATAGGAACATCGATATTGAGCTGTCGCTGTCGTAAACTCTGCCATGCTGATTGCCAGTAGGATTTGGCACTAAACAAAAGGACAGGAAGCACAAGAAGAATATTGAGGTAACCAAACCAGCGTTGGAAGGCCAGGTCTGTGAGGCCAAAATACTCTGGAAAACTCAGCAGCATAATATTGCCAAACGCAAAACCAGCAATACCTAACTGATAAGCGAAAGTACGGTCAACCACAGGCTCTTTTTCACTGCTCAGCTTATCCATTTGTAAGCGTGGTGCATACCCGATACGGGAAAGCAGCTCTACCAAGGCTCGTAAACTTATTTTTTGAGGGTCAATTTGGATGTAAGCCTCCTGAGAGAGGAAATTCACTTGGCTTTTTAACACCCCTTCATCTAAGCGATATAAGTGTTCCAATAACCAGATGCAAGAAGTACAATGAATCTGAGGCAGATGAAAGGTTACCTTCAGATGTTTATCGTCTTGATAATCACAGATTTTGGCAATTGCCGCAGGCTCATCCAGCCATGCGTAATCCTCTCTGGCACGTGTCCGTAAGGTATTACCTGGAGTAGACTCCAGGCGATAAAAAGTATCTAATTGATTCTCGGAAAGTAATTCATAGACCGTTTTACAGCCCACACAACAAAAGTTCTTATCTCCGAGTTGGATCAATTCTTCCTCGCAGGGCTCGCCACAATGATAGCAGCCCTGGCTATCATAGGTCTTTTGAGTTGTATTATCCGCATTGTGATCAAGAAGAATTGCCATAAGCGGTCCAGTAGGTTGTTAGTTAGACACAAAACTACCCGTGTCCCTATTCTTGCCGTGTGCGGTAAATCACAATAGTGGGTGACTTTTGTCACCTACCACATTTCACCACCACAAGTACTTTTGCTAAAAGTAAAAAAATCTTCAGAAATGGGCCTAAGTCTTTTAGAGAAATACAACATCCCCGCTCCTCGATACACCAGTTATCCTACTGTTCCTAACTGGACAGAACCAGGGCCTGCACCAAAAGACTGGTTAAATAGTATTAGGGTCGCGTACCAGGAGCAAGGTGTCGTCAATCTGTACATTCATCTCCCCTATTGCGAGCAGCTTTGCACCTATTGTGGCTGCAATAAACGGATTACAAAAAACCACGCGGTTGAGCTTCCTTATCTTGATAGTGTTTTAGACGAATGGAGAATGTATGTGGCAGCTTTGGGAGAAAAGCCCATGGTTCAAGAACTCCACTTTGGTGGTGGAACACCTACTTTTTTTGCTCCTGAAAATCTGGATTACCTCCTTCGCGGCATTTTTGCGGAAGCAAGCATTGCCCCTGATCACCGCTTTAGTTTCGAGGCTCATCCTAACAGCACGACCAGAGCGCACTTGGAGACGCTATACAGACATGGCTTCGATCGCATCAGCATTGGTGTTCAGGATTTCGGGCAGGATATTATGACACTTATCAACCGGAAACAGTCGACAGAAGAGATTTATCGCGTCGTGGCCGATAGCCGCGACATTGGATACACCTCCATTAATTTTGACCTTATATTTGGATTACCTCGACAAGATATTCAACACATACTCACTAATATTGAACACCTCCAGGAATTGAGGCCGGAACGAATAGCCTTTTATAGCTATGCACATGTGCCTTGGAAAAGCCCAAGCCAGCGTGCTTATGATGAAAAAGACCTCCCACGTGGTGCTGCCAAGCGAGAACTCTATGAAACAGGGAAAAAATTCTTGCTAGAAATGGGTTACGAAGAGATTGGCTTCGACCACTTTGCGCTACCCGGCGACGAGCTGCTCACTGCCTTTCAGGAACAGCGATTGCATCGGAATTTTATGGGCTACACCGCTCACGACACTCAGCTAAACATTGCCTTGGGGGTATCGGGAATTAGCGACAGCTGGTCGGCCTATGCACAGAACGAGAAAAAAATAGAAACCTATCAGGCTAGAATAGCCGCAGGTGAATTGCCTATCATTAAAGGATACTTACTGAACACCGAAGAACAGATCATCCGGCGGCACATTTTAAATATCATGTGTACCGAAACGACTTCTTGGTCGAACCCGGCTTTACAATGCCAGGATTTGTACAGTGGTATAGAAAGGCTAAAAGAAATGCAAGAAGACGGGCTATTGGTCATTGAACATCAACAGCTACGGGTTCTGCCCGCTGGGCGCCCCTACTTACGTAACATCTGCCTTGCTTTTGACCAACATTACTGGAAAAAAGCCGTAGGCAAAGGGCAGTTTAGCGAGGTGGTTTAATTTTTTATTTCACCACATAGACACATAGTAATAAAAACCTATGTGTCTATGTGGTGAAATATTTACTCGACCTTAATCAATTGTCCGTTCTGGTCTTGAACGACAAAGGCACCATTCCAACCTGCTGTACGCGCCCGCTGACGAATAGAACGAGCATCTGCCAGGGTAGCGATATTACTCACTAGCATCACCGTTAAGTTATTCTTTTGACGAGAGGTGATGGTTCCCATCGTCTCTGCTTTCGTGCGATCAAAATATTCTGGCTTGGAATAAGCAGCCAACTGAACCATGTAAGCGCCTGTATTGCTGACGGGGTTAGTAGGATTGGTAACCGGCCCAGGCGTATTTCCTCCTGCCGTGGTGCTGCCTGCTTCTGTAACGATGAATGCGTCATTATAGCCACGCCCTTTTACATTGCGTAAAGCTTGATCAGCTTGCTCACGTGTAGTGAACACCCCCAAACGAACCTTATAACGACTACCATCCTGAACCGCGTATACCTGACCAAGATTACTCAAGTCACCAAAGCGACTCAAGTCAGCCTTGCTAAGTGCTGCTAATTGCACCGCATAACCAGGCTGAACAGTAGTACCTGTACCACCGCCTCCAGGAGTAACCGGAGTTACGGGATTAGGCGTAACCGGAGTACCGCCATTATTTGCACTAGAAGTACCAGGCTGCATGCCAATAACGCCCAAAACGCTACGATTACGGCCATCCTCTACGGGAAGACCAAAGATAATATCCTGGTAACCAGGGTTCGCAATGAGGTAATCATAAGTCGTATAAGGCACCATGGCCACGTAGTAATCACCATTCACATCAGTAGTTGTCTCAGATTGACTACCCGTTGTACGATTGGTTACTTTTACTTTTACCCCTTGCAAAGGAATGCGGGTCGCATAATCAACCACCTTACCTACATAAGTTTCATTGATTTTCGTAAGATTGACGATTACTTCCTTCTGCTCACCATTCCCGGTAGTGGCCAAAGGTACCATTGCACTTACGTAGCCATCTTTACGAATCACCAGGTTACAGTTAAGGCCCTGCATTGCCTGAAAAGTGTAAAGTCCTTCGGCACCTGCTTGGTAAGCCCCCTCACCGCATTCTACGAAATCAACAACAGCATTGGCTACAGGTGAACCATCGGCTGCATTCTTAATAACAAGGGTAATATTATCGGCAGAGCGCGTCACTCTGTAAATATCTTCATTGCCACTGCCGCCGGTACGGTTACTTACTACGTAGCCGAGATTACGGGTGTCATCAAAATTATAGCTGTAATCATCTCTTGGAGAGTTCACCGCCGCGCCCATGTGGAAAATCTGTGTCCAACGGCCATTTTCAGGTTGCGAACGGAAAACATCAAAACCACCAAGGCCGTGATGCCAATCTGAGGAAAAGAAGAGGTTAGCACCATCAAAAAACGGTGTAATTTCATTACCGGGAGAGTTGACTACTGGCCCCAGGTTTTCTGGTGTACTCCAAGAATTACCAACGAGGTAGGAAACGTAAATATCATAGCCACCAAACCCGTCAGGGCGATCAGAAGCAAAATAGATACCACGTCCATCAGGTGTGAAGGTTGCGAAACCGGTAGAATACTCAGATCCATTAAATGGGTAAGGGCGTACATTGTTCCACTCACCACTAGAGGTAACATTGGCCTGAAACAGTGCCAGTTGCATACCACTAGAAGGAATTTGGCGAGTGCCATCCACAAAATTGTTACGGGTAAAGATAACCATGGTACCATCCGGAGAATAAGATACCGGGCCAGGGTTGCCACCATCTACCGTATAACCATTGCGTAATAGGTAAGGAATAGCCAAGAAACGATCTTGCCCGATCGTCGCTACCAATAAGCTATTACCGGCTGCACCGGAAAAAGTACCTGGTGCAGTAAGGTCTGTACGGGCAGAGTTGAACACGACCTGATCGTTGCCAACGATACCCGGGCCAAAATCGGAAGAGGGCGTATTAAGCAATTCAGGTACTACGGTAAACCCGGAAGTTGCTGTTATTTGCTGTTTAGCAAAATCACAACTTTGACTGTATTGCTGACCAACCATCTGATTCACATCTCGGGCATAGGTATCATACCATTGCTTTGCTTCATCGTAGCGGCCTAAAGCACGAAGAACGTGTCCAAATTCTAGAAAGTGCTGCTTATTAATATCACGTTGACGTACAGCCTGTGAATAGTAGCGAGCAGCATCTTCCATCATATTCAAATGGCGGTAACTATCGGCTATTTTGCCCAAAGCCTCCGGATCATCCGGCCGCCGCTCTAATGCAGCCAGATAAGACTGAACTGCTAAATTGTAAGCATTGATATCGTACTGCTTGTTGGCAGTTTTCATAGCAGTACGGAACTGAGCAGCCACTGGCGTACTACAAAGAAAGAACAGGGCAGCTAAAAGCGCAATTGGATAAAGTCTCATAGAAAAATCGATAGTTTAGGTAATAGGCTATTCATCTTGAACTAGACCTGGGAGCAGTAAAAAGCATTCTATACTTTTACCTAAGGTAGCTCCTAACGGTAAATGTAGTGTTCAATTTCGTTATTTACAAACAGATAACCTACAGGAAGATCAACTTACCTTAATTGGATTGCCCAATTTCGTGCTCTAAGACCCTAAATTCGGTACGTCGATTGAGTTGGTGAGCTTCTTCGCTACACTTTATTCCATCCGCACATTCGTTGACCAAGCGGGTCTCGCCATACCCTCTGGCACGGAGCCGTTCGCGGGAAATTCCTTTTTTACGTAAGAACGTGACAATGGCGTCAGCCCTGCGCTGAGAAAGTCGCTGATTGAAAGAGGCTGTACCTTGAGCATCTGTATGAGAGGCTACTTCTACCACAATATCCGGATTATTAACCAACAACCAATACAGGCGATTGAGTTCACTAATCGCTTCAGGACGGACGCTAGCTCGCCCTAGATCGTAATAAATATTTAAAAGATAAGGAATAGCAGTACTGGCATCATCATAAACTTTACTTCCTATTTGGAATTCATTTTGAGAATTTTCAGAAAGCGTATTTTCCAACTGTTGGTTGGCGCGTAGCCGATAAGGCGACAAATTTACGTCGATAGCCTGTGGCCAATTTCCACTACAAAAAGGACGCGCAAAAGTATTCGTAAAATAGCCATCCCCAACTGCCGTCAATTGATAACAACAATCTTCTTTGGTGTTAAAGAAAAACTCACCATTGACATCTGCTGTCAAATTGATATTGGCCGAGCAGCCAGAACTTACCAGGTACACTTCTGCAAAAGGAACCGGTTCTCCGTCTAATTGATCAATGACTTTTCCGGTTAATACTTTCTCATCTTTGCCAAAAGTGGGTAAACTTGACGTAGAGCGGGGCGTCAGCTTCCAGGTAAAAGAAAGTTTCTCCTGCCCCTCCGCTAGTGATGCACAAATCTCCATGCGGTCGGATTGGTAATGCTCGTCTTTAAGTTGAACATAAAGACAATCCTCCGGCTCCAAGTAGGTGGTCCACCGGCCATCGCCATCAGAGAACTGCATGAAATCTTCTCCCTGCAGTGCGAAAGGAATGCTCTGTTTGAGCAAGCTGTCCCTTTCAGACAAAAATTGTAATTCTAGCAAAATCCTCCGCGACTGAAAAGCGTAGATATCATCGCTCCCTGCACCATTTTTGCGGTTAGATGTAAAGAAACCATAGCTCCCGTCGGCTTGAATGATCAGGGCAAAATCATCGGCACTAGAATTAATTGGAGACCCCGGATTGTCAGGCTCTCCCCATTCTCCTCCGCCCAGATCTTCTGCCCGAAAGATATCAAGTCCTCCTAACCCCAACTGCCCGTTACTGGCAAAATACAAGACGCCATCATTATGGTAATAAGGATACAATTCATCCCCTTCTGTATTTACCTGAGGGCCCAAATTTATTGGAGAACTCCAACCAAGGCCGACGCGATCGCAATAGAAAATATCCTTACCGCCAAACCCTCCTGGCCGGTCGGAAACAAAGTAAAGGCGCTGGCCGTCAGGAGTCAATGCCGGGTGGGCAGTGCTGTAATTGACACTATTGATCGCCAGTGGCACAGGACTTGACCAGCTATTATCAGCTCCCTGCCTGGAAACCATAATTTCCAACCTTCGAATAGGTATTTTTTCTGAAACGATCTGTTCTTGGTTCCTCGTGAAAAAGACTTCTTTAAAATCGGGGCTAAAACTTACTATGGCCTCATTCACCCCACTATTTAATATTTCTGAAAAGCCCACCAAGGGTTCGTAAGAAAGGCTCAGCCCTTGCGGACGGTCTTCGGCCACCGGGCGAGTAAAGTAAAGGTCGTAAAAAGCTTCTTTACGTTTTTCAGTACTACGTACAGCACCAAAGACAATCCCGTCTTGAAAAAATGCCGGAGCTAAATCACTGTACGCACCATTGAAATCAGGTAATGAGACATCTATTTGTTCCAGGTTGCTGGTTGTGAGTCGTTCATAATAACTGCAAACATCTTGCAGACGGTTGGCGCGGTGATCATTGGGGTTTCTCCGCAAAAACTCCTGAAACGCAGACTGAGCGGCAACACACTCCCCCATCTGAAACAGCACTTGCCCATAAGCAAAATAGGTCACAGGATCTGCCTCTGGTTGAGCCAGTGCTTTGGCATACCATTCCGAAGCTTTAGAGAGATTATCCATCTTCTGGCAAGCCTCTGCCAACCCCACTAAGGCCGTGAGATCATTTTCGTTTTTACGAATAATTTTTTCGTAAACAGCGATAGCTTCTTCATAGCGGAATGTTTCCATGAAGAGTTCTGCTTTACGCAACTTAGCCTGCTGCGCAGGTAAATTGACAAGACAAAACAGTATTCCGATGATGGCCAAAAATGGCCCTGCCGTTTGTTTTCTCATAGAAACTTAGTGATATAGTGTAGTGTCACTAATCAAGTGCTATAAAACCTTTGTGAAAAACCGGCTTTTGAAGTGGAGTTGGTGGTGTAGTTACTTACTACTATAGATACGGAAAGCACAAAATAATGTTACAAATATATATTTTTCTGATCTAATGACCGAACAGAAAGGCCAGCTTAAGAAAAACATTATGAGAAAAAACCAATAAGACCACGACAATTTTCCAGGTTTTATTGATTTTGTGGCAAAGATCATTATCACCCCAATTTCATCAAATTATTAGTCGATGACCAAAATTGCCGTTTTTCCTGGCTCTTTCGACCCAATCACCACTGGGCACTTTGATATCGTGCAACGCGCAATGCCTCTTTTCGATAAAATAGTGATAGCGATTGGCGTCAACTCACAGAAGAAATATTTATTCTCCCTTGAGCAAAGAACCGCTTGGCTCGAAGCTGTTTTCGCTGATTACCCTAATGTAGAAGTGGCTACTTTTGATGGATTGACAGCTCATTATTGCAACAAAATTGGCGCCGACTACCTGCTCCGAGGCCTGCGCAATGCGTCTGATTTTGATTATGAAAAGACCATTTCACAACTCAATAATATTGTCGGACAAGGAATTGAAACCGTGTTCTGGATCAGCCAGCCGGCCTACTCACATATCAGTTCCACCATCGTCAGAGAAATCATTAAAGGAGGAGGCGATGCCCGTCCGTTTTTACCACCGGGGGTAGATATTTAGAAAGTCTAACTTATCACTTTATTTTTCTTCCAACAAGGTCAAAAAAGACAACACTCCACAAAGTTTTTCAAGAGGTCAGCAAAAATTTAGATTTTGCCCCTCGCTTACTTACCTTTACTCCTAACTAACTATCCAACCAGCAAACTATCTAACGCTCCAACCAGTAAACCACCCTTTCATGCAAAAGATTTTAGTTGCCAATCGAGGAGAAATTGCTTTACGTGTTATGCGTTCTGCCCGTAAAATGGGGATCGCTACGGTAGCCGTATACTCAGAAGCAGATCGCAACTCTCCACACGTACAGTTTGCCGATGAAGCGATTTGTTTAGGGCCACCTCCCTCCAATCAATCCTACCTTTTGGGCGATAAGATCATTGAAGAAGCCTTAAAGATCGGTGTTGATGGTATTCACCCAGGCTATGGTTTCCTGAGTGAAAATTCCAAGTTTGCACAGGCGGTAGAGAAAGCCGGCATTACCTTTATTGGGCCCAAGTCACACGCCATCGAAGTGATGGGCGACAAGCTGGCAGCCAAAGATACCGTCAAGGATTTTGACGTCCCCATGGTTCCCGGTGTTGACCATGCGATTACGGACGTTGCAGAAGCCAAACAAGTGGCGATGGAGATAGGTTTCCCCATCCTGATCAAAGCCTCCGCAGGTGGTGGTGGTAAAGGGATGCGGATGGTAGAAAATGTCGAAGAATTTGAAGAGCAGATGGATCGCGCCGTGAGCGAAGCCGTTTCTGCCTTTGGCAATGGTGCGGTTTTTATTGAAAAATTTGTGACCTCACCCCGCCACATTGAGATTCAGGTACTGGCCGATAGTCATGGCAATGTGGTTCACCTTTTTGAACGGGAATGTAGCATCCAGCGTCGCCACCAGAAAGTAGTGGAAGAAGCCCCATCCAGTGTCCTAAGCCCTGAGCTGCGGGCCCGCATGGGCGCTGCTGCCGTACAGGTTGCAAAATCTTGCGATTACTTGGGCGCTGGCACCGTAGAGTTCCTCATCAACGACAAGCATGATTTCTACTTCTTGGAGATGAACACTCGTCTGCAAGTAGAGCACCCCGTATCAGAGTTGATCTCTGGGGTAGATTTGGTAGAAATGCAAATTCGGATAGCCCGGGGAGAAGCACTTCCTTTCACCCAAGACGACCTCAAAATTACGGGGCACGCCCTGGAATTGCGCGTCTACGCCGAAGACCCGCTCAACAACTTCCTGCCTAGCGTAGGTACCCTCCATCGCTATCGTCCGCCCTCTGGCGAAGGTATTCGCGTAGACGATGGTTTCACCGAAGGTATGAGTATCCCGATCTATTACGACCCCATGCTGTCCAAGCTCATCACCTATGGCGAAACCCGCGAAGCAGCTATGCGCATGATGATCGCCGCCATTGAAGATTACGAGATCGAAGGGGTCGCTACTACCCTACCCTTCGGAAAGTTTGTCTGCCAGCACGAAGCCTTTCGTTCAGGTAATTTCGATACCAATTTTGTCAAAAAATACTACCAACCCGAAATGCTCGAAGCAGCCATGAAGGAGGAAGCTCGCGTAGCAGCCGCCCTGGGCAAAGCCCTCTGGCTCGAACAACACGCACAGCTGGAAATCCCCGACGCAGGCGCTACCGATTGGTGGGAGCAGCGGCGGTAGAAGAATTGTACACAGCGACTTAGGTAGTGCTCAGGTTAGTTTCCAAACTAACCTGGTACATCGCGCTGGTCCCCTGACCAGCAGAATAAAGCAAGTCGTCAATGTAACTCTTCATAATCGATCTCTCCATTCTTCTTGTAATGGATAGTTCTAACTCGAACACCGTCTTCTCCTCGAATGACTTTGCTTACAACTCGTCCTTTCTTGTCATATCCTAATATGTCACTACAATTTCCATTATCACAAGAGAAGAACGCTTCGATATTGCCATTCTTATAATAGAATTTCCAAACACCATGTGGTATCCCGTTTAGGTAAAATTCCTCAAAACTTAGCCTACCATTTCTATAGTATTTCACTGGGCCAGTTAGCTGGCCATTTATAAAAGTCTCCTCCTTTTCTAGCTTTCCAGTAAAAGAGTAATGCCTAAAAACTCCGCTAGCGATACCATCGCTATAAAAGCCTTCCATTTTAATATTTTCTGACTTGAAATAGTAAAGACGATATACTCCATGTAGCTTATTGTCTTTGAAGACACAGTCTACTGTAGCATCTTGAACCCCATCATAATAATTGTAAGCCCCTTCTTTATATTCGTCATTTCCAAGAGGGTAGTGTTGTGCCTCCAAAGGAATAAAGAGCACCAAAGTCAAGAATAAGAACAAAGTATAACTCTGTGAATTCATTATGAGGGTATTTAAAGTAATGAGCGCGCCCCGAACTTCGGCCTATTAGCCTACGCACTAGTTTTGGTTCTTGACAAATGCTGTTTAGTGTTGGTTTCACCCTACGTCAACGCGTGCCGCACTAGTTTTCTTTTCGCTAGTCAGGGGATCAGCAGGATACTACCCGACCATAGAGGTCGGGATAGTCAGGGGACTACAATGCGCCTTGTTCGTTTTGTGAAATTACAGATGGCTAACTTATAGTCGCGTACACCTGTTATTTCGTGCTTTGCGTCGAACAATTTCTAAAATATCGGCTTGTAATGCTGGGTCATCAATGTTTTTTTCGCACCAATCTTTGGTTATTGATAGTAAATCAGTAAGTCTTTTTCCTTGTTTTGAGAAGGCCCTTTTGTAGAAACAATTGAAAAGCTCCATCGTAGACTGATACTTCATATGATAATATCTAATCTCGCAATTTTTTTTATATAATTCCACTTGCTCTAAATACTTTGGCGTAGGATTTATGACAATAGCATTACTTGTTTTACCACAACGATTTCGAGGATCGTTAAGATCGAAACTTATTGGGTCATAGTCAAGTTCTAGCTCTTTTACTAACATTAGGAATTCACTAAGCCATCTCACATACAACTCTGTCCGAATTGGACGTATAAAATCATAGTCTACATGTCCAGTGCGAGAAGAATTTATGACATATATGCTTTCAGGTAGTGAGGGGCCAATTGCTAAAAGCCTATCGACATCTCCACTCTCTTTGTAGATATTTAAACCTTCATTCATGGTTTCATAAATAGGATCAACTTCATTTTGAGCATTTGCAGGCAAACTCATTGCTGTAAGTAATAGGCTTATCAGACCGATGATGTTTATTGGTTTATCCATAGTTGTTTTCGATTAAAAACATTCTGCCCCCCTACATCTTCACCACCCAAGTCACCCAATACCGCCCGGCTTGTTCCTCCCAAAGGCGAAGGCCATAACGGCCGGAGGGCAGCGTGCCCAAATCGAGCTCAAAACTGCTAGCGGATGACCAATTCAGCGGAATCGTTTGGATCAGCTGGCCCAATTGGTTGAATACCTCCAAGGCTTGGTCTTCCATCAGGTGATCGCCGGTATAGACGATACGTAGCGCCCCGCTGGTGGGGTTGGGGTAAACCTGAAAAGGAGCGTCTTCCAGCAGTCGTTTATCCTTTACGCCCGTCAATTGGAAGGTCGCCGTACTGGTACAGCCCACGCTATCGGTAAGCATAACCTCATAAAAGGCCGATGCCAACTCATTGATGGTCATCGTAGTATCATTGGTAGACCAGAGGTAACTGTATGGCGGAGTACCTCCCCCAGCCAAAGCTGTGAGGCTATCAACGCCCAGTGGATCATTAAGAATAGTCAAATCCAAAGCCGGAGGCTCGTTGACCTCAAAGAGCAATTGCCGCACACATCCATTGGAATCGGTGAGACTAAGTTGGTATTGAGCAGGTAATAAATTTACTAAATCGGGGCCTTGCAAAGAGGGAACCAAAATACCATTGCGGCGCCAACGATAGGTATAGGGGCCATCGCCTCCCATCACCAGCGAGGTAATTTCGCCATCGTTAAAGCCAAAACAGGACACATCTTCTGCCGTTCCATCCACAACCAGCTCGGTCAAGGGCTGACGTACGCGCAAGCCTGGGAAAATCGCCCGGCAGGTATCACTATCTGTTACCGTAAGGGTATAGATACCTGCTGATAAATCCATGATATCTTCCGTCTCTGCATCATTTGACCACTCATAACTAAAAGGAGCTACCCCCCCACTAACTTCAATGTCAATGGCACCATCAAGGCCTCCTCGACAACTCACTGGATGAATTATAGTATCCGAAAGAACAATCAAATCATTGATAGAAACAACGTTGGAATCTCTATAAATTGCGGTACAACCTTTCTGGTCGGTGACCAGCAATTCATAAATACCTGCAAGCGCAAATCGATGGTCTTCTTGTGTACTTACGGTAGTACCTTCCTCATTCATCCAATTGTAATCATAAGGGCCGGTACCTCCATTTACAGAGACATAAATACTGCCATCGGCACCTCCAAAGCAATTGACGACCGTAAAGCTGTCCCGTTCGATAGTAATCGGTGTTGGTTGTTGGCCCGGAACGACTGCTGACTGTACTTCACACCCAGTTTCCAGATCAGTCACTGTTACACTGTAGGAATTATCAAAACCAATCCCAGTTACAGCAACCGTATTGCTATCACTTTGCTCAATATAGGTGGGCGAAAAATGGTAGCGCAACAACTCTGAACCACCACTGGTATAGGCCGTTAGCTGGGCATCAGTCCCTTGAAAACAACTTACTTGCTGAACAACGAAACTATCTAGCAACAAAGGTTCAACCCTGTCTCTGACCTTGATCGTACCAAAGGTGCTCACACAACCATTGTCGTCCGTAATCGTAAGAAAATAGTCACCAGGTTCCGGGTTGACAATACTTGGGCTATCCGAACGATCCGACCAGTTATAATCATAAGGCATGCTCCCTCCAAAAATCTGGCTGGATAAAACATCAATTGCATCTGGATCACAAACATTGCCCAGTTCCAGATCAGCATTTACAACCAAAGTAGGTGGATCGGTAAGGCTCAGCGTTGTATCTAACCCACAGCCGCGAGCGTCAGTCACAGAAAGCAGGTAGTTCCCTGCGGCTAAATTGGCAATACTGTTGGTAGTGTTACCTGTTCCCAGCCAATTGTAATTGTAAGGTGCAGTCCCCCCGCTGGCTGCTGTCTCCAGAAAGCCATTTTCATCTCCCGCACAAGCAATGCCTACACTATCCACTACTGTTAGTGCTAAAGGATCAGGGTAAGCAAGCTGAAATGTATCAGACAAAAAGCTACAGCCCAAAGCATCGGTCACGATATACTGGTAGTCTCCCGGGCCCAAAAACATTTGATCTACGTGGTTTGTATTATCGAAGGCCCAGAAAAACTGGAAAGGTGGCTGGCCTTGCTGAATCAGCGTTTGGTCAATAATTCCATCGTTTACCCCGAAGCAAGATGGCTGAACAACCGTAGAATTGATGGTAAAGACTTGTTCTGCATCCAAAATAAAAACCGAATCCGCAATACATCCACGGGCATCCGTAACGGTCAGAGAATATTCACCTACGGGGATATTGTTTAAGTCGGATGCCATTACGCCATTGGACCATGCATAAATATGAGGCATTTGGCCTCCGGCATTTACTTGTATCACTCCATTACTCAACCCTACACAAGTAGGCTCCGTAAGGGTGGCGTTTAAGGTCAGGTCCGAAGCAGGGTCAAGTACGATATTCAAGGTGTCACTCATACAAGCATTGGTATCTTGAACCAACACCTGATATTCACCTACGGGAAGATGCTCACGCAGAGGGTTATTGGTTACAAAACCATCGCCCCAGAGGTATTGATAAGGAGCTTGCCCGCCAGTGGCTTCCAAGGTCAGAGTACCCGTTTCGTCGCCGCGACAAATTGGCTGTTCCATGTCGGCCAAATTTAGGTTTAAAGGAGCCGGTGCCGTAATGG
>NZ_JBOEFX010000175.1:0-10506 GCF_050633125.1 Lewinella sp. | reverse complement strand
CCTTCTCCTGTTTTACTAACCTTCAATCGCTATCAACCCCAATTCATAGCTCTCCTTTTATATAAGCTAGCCTCAGCACGGAAAACCCGATGGGGCTTTCGATCGTTTACAGAGGGAAATCTCCTTCCATCCTAAATTATCTTGTCTAGCTTTGTAAAAAAAACGACTCTAATGGAAATACTGATTGAAACCTTTGGCTGGCTGGGGTCGGCCTTATTGATTTTAGCTTATCTCCTCAATAGCTTTAATTATTTGGCAGCACAATCATTATGGTACCAGGCCATGAACTTTGCTGGTGGTGGATTATTGATCATTAATACGATATTCTTGGGAGCATATCCTTCTAGTGCCCTGAATATTGTTTGGGTCATTATTGCAGGTGTCAATATGTTACAAGCTAGCCGTAAGGAGAAAGGAGCTAACGCATTGGAAATTGTGAAAAGTTGAGGTGATATGGCCATTATGAACTATTCTCCATTTAGTTAAGTATCGATTCGGAAAGCATTTTGAACGATAATTATATAGGTAATATACTGTTTTTAAAAAAACAAGGCCGATACTTACAGTTAAGTATCGGCCTTTTGGTATCCTATAATATGGAAAAAAATGATCAGTGTTTCCCCTATAGTTATAAAGTTACGCTTCTCCGGTAGAAGTCAAAGCACTGCTTAAATACTCCCGATTTAGACGGGCGATATTGGTTACTGAAATCCCTTTGGGGCATTCCGCTTCACAAGCAGTGACATTGGAACACATACCAAATCCTTCTTCATCCATGACGGTTACCATGCGTTGAGCACGGCGAGCAGCTTCGACCTTACCCTGTGGCAATTGGGCCAGATGGCTTACTTTCGCACTTACAAAAAGCATTGCTGAGGCATTAGGACAAGCAGCAACACAAGCACCACAGCCAATACATTCGGCAGCATCCATAGCAAGCGAAGCCTGTCCTTTTTCAATAGCAATCGAGTTGGCATCCTGTGCCTGGCCAGTATTGATAGAAATATAGCCCCCAGCTTGGATAATTTTATCCAAGGAAGAACGATCAACTGCAAGATCCTTAAGTATAGGAAAAGCGGATGCACGGTAAGGCTCAATCACAACGGTCTCTCCATCTTTGAAGTGACGCATGTGTAGTTGGCAGGTTGTGGTTCTGTGGTTTTTCCCGTGGGGGTGGCCATTAATGACCAGGTTACACGTACCGCAGATACCTTCCCTACAATCGTGTTCAAAAACGACAGGCTCTTCTCTTTTTTGAACAAGATCTTCGTTTAAGACATCCAGCATTTCCAGAAAAGACATGTGTTCCGTCACATTGTCCATTTGATAAGTGACAAACTTACCTTTAGTGTTGACGTTGGGTTGACGCCATATTTTTAATGTTAGTTTCATTTTCTTTGTTTTAGATGCAATTGTTAGAAATTCGTAAGAAGCTAAAAGTTAGCATACATTTACACCCTTACATGTTTTCCAACCTTTGCATTTAATTACTTATAGGATCGGGTTTTCAGCTCTACGTTTTCAAAGGTCAATTCCTCCTTATGGAGAACTGGATCTTTACCACGCTCAGTAAACTCCCACGCAGATACGTAGGTGTACTCCTCATCGCGCCGCAGTGCTTCTCCTTCAGCAGTTTGATACTCTTCGCGGAAGTGACCACCACAGCTTTCGTTGCGATTAAGTGCATCGAACATCATGGTTTCACCCAATTCCAGGAAGTCAGCTACTCGTAGTGCTTTTTCCAATTCCGGATTGTACTCATCATTGGTACCTGGTACAAAAACATCTTTGTAGAATTCCTCCTGAAGCTCACGAATCAATTTGATCCCTTTGTTGAGTCCTTCTGCATTACGAGACATACCACAGTAATCCCACATGATTTGCCCCAAACGGCGGTGGAAGCTCTCGACAGACTGAGCACCTTGGATATTCAATAAGGTGTTGATCCGTTCGCGTACGTCGCTTTCAGCCTTTTGGAATTCTTCAGCGTTTTCATCAAAGTGAGGGGTGCGAATCTCTTTACTAAGAAAATCGCCAATAGTATAAGGAATGACAAAGTAGCCATCTGCAAGTCCTTGCATCAATGCGGATGCTCCCAGGCGGTTGGCACCGTGATCAGAGAAGTTGGCTTCACCGGCAGCAAAGAGGCCAGGGACGTTAGTTTCCAGGTTGTAATCTACCCACAGGCCACCCATGGTGTAGTGTACTGCTGGGTAAATCTTCATTGGCGTTTGGTAAGGATTCTCGCCTGTGATCTTTTCGTACATCTCAAACAAGTTGCCGTACTTTTCTTCGATCACTTCTACGCCCAGTTCACGTACACGGGCTGCGCTGGCATTTTCTTCCCCGCTACTCTTGGCTTTAGAATGCCCGTAGCGTGTAATTGCATCCTCAAAATCGAGGAATACCGCAAGGCCGGTTGGTGCTACTCCGAGACCCTCATCACAAGCTACTTTGGCTGCCCGGCTCGCTACATCGCGAGGTACAAGGTTACCAAAAGCAGGATAGCGACGCTCGAGGTAGTAATCACGATCATCTTCAGGGATATCATCACCACGCTTTTTGCCCTCACGGATAGCCTTTGCATCTTCTTGCTTTTTGGGTACCCATACCCGGCCATCGTTCCGCAGTGATTCAGACATCAACGTCAGTTTAGACTGATACTCGCCAGAAACAGGGATACAAGTAGGGTGAATTTGTGTAAAGCAAGGGTTGGCCATCAAGGCTCCTCGCCGAACAGAACGCCAGGCAGCAGATGTATTACACATCATGGCATTGGTACTCAGGTAAAAGACGTTACCATAACCACCGGTACACAAAACGACAGCGTGTGCCGCATGACGTTCCAACTCGCCAGTGAGGAGGTTACGCGCAATAATACCACGAGCTTTCCCATCTACTTTTACCAAATCTACCATTTCATGGCGATTGAAAAGCTCCACGTTACCTAGTGATACCTGGCGGCTCAAGGATTGGTAGGCTCCCAATAGCAACTGCTGCCCAGTTTGGCCACGCGCATAAAAAGTACGGCTTACTTGCACGCCGCCAAAAGAACGGTTGGCCAATAAACCACCATATTCACGAGCAAAAGGCACGCCTTGGGCTACAGCCTGGTCAATGATATTACGGCTCACTTCTGCTAAACGGTGTACGTTGGCCTCCCGAGAGCGGTAATCTCCTCCTTTGATCGTATCATAGAACAAGCGGTAAACACTGTCACCGTCATTCTGGTAATTCTTAGCGGCATTGATTCCTCCCTGGGCAGCAATAGAGTGAGCCCGACGAGGACTGTCGTGGAAGGTGAAGGCCTTAACGTTGTAGCCTAATTCGCCAAAGGTGGCAGCAGCAGCGCTACCAGCTAATCCGGTACCTACAACAATGATATCAAGACGACGCTTATTATTTGGAGCAACCAAAGGCATGGTAGAGCGGTACTTCGTCCATTTTTCGCTCAACTCACCTGGTGGCACTTTATTTTCGAGTTTCATATTGTTGATTTTATTATTTGCTAGTGCAGGGTTATTGATTAAGGTACATCAGGATAGGAATCATCGCAAAACCTAATGGAATGAGAATAGAATAAACCTTGCCTACCAGTTGAATGAACGGCGTGTACTTTTTGTGGTTGATGCCTAAAGTTTGGAAGGCACTTTGGAAACCATGCCACAGGTGGAACGCAATAACAATCATACTAGCTACATAGATAACTACATAGAGAGGGTCTGCAAAAGCAGTCATAACCAAAGTATAGAGATCCTTTACTTGCTCACCGTCGCCATAACTGACCATGTCCACTGCACCCATTTTCATTTGCAGCCAAAATTGGTACATGTGTAAAAGCAGAAAAATGAGGATAATTGTCCCCAACCAGCCCATGCTTTTAGCGATAGGGCCATTGGTGTTTACAGCTCTGGTAACTTTTACAGCATACCCTTGGCTACCACGGGCTGTCCGGTTTTTACTCCAGATGGCAAGTCCTTGAACAGCATGTAGTACGATGAAGAAATACAATCCATAAGAGGTAAACTTAATCAATGGATTGGTGGTCATAAACTTGGCGTAAACATTGAAGCTTTCGCCTCCATCACTGGCCAGTAATTGGAGATTGCCAAGTAAATGGACCAACAGAAACACAATCAAGAAAAGCCCAGTGAGGCTCATCAGGAGTTTGCGTCCGATGGAAGAGGTTAGAAATTGCGTAAACCAACTCATGTTTTTCGTTTTTCGTTTGCCTAGGGCAACTATAGTTTAAAAGAAGAATGGATATTTAAGTCAATGACTACAAATCTACATTTTATAAGCGTTTTTCCATAAGTGTAGTTAGCTAGGATGGCAAGTGTTTGTCTTATTTAGAACTATTCTAGCTAGTGAGTATTGGTATTGAATTTTTCTGCCTTAAATGCGGTGAAAAATCGTACTTTTGCGCCGCAAAAACAGACGCATGATTAGTGTTCTGGTGCATTTCAATAATAATCAATGGCGAAGGAAGTAACAAATAAGCCGAGTTTTGAAGAGTTTTTGAATTGTTTTCCGCCAGTAGAACTGCCGTTTACACTGGGAGAGGATACGCACATGCTTTTCAGTAAAGAGAATGACCCTATTCCCGGTGCGATTATTGCGGAATATATTCTCCCGCTAGAGGGCGAAGAGGAGACGGATGAGGTAACGGAATATATCGCTTGTTTTGCTTTGCCAACATCGAAGAATTATCACGCGATCGTTTACTGGAAAGCAGGCTTGTTGAATTATGAATACAAGCTGTTTACGTTTGATACGAGAGGTAACCTGATTGCGGAAAAGGTGATCGCCGGAACAACCTACGATGGAATGGAGTTGACCCAGACTATGGCCGCTATTCAGGAAGATTTATTGCTTTATTTGGTTTCTGGACAAAGCCAGTTGGTAAAAGAGGAGTACACGGCTGCCAATAGTACGGCCAACCGTTTTCAGATTACAGAAGAAGGTAAGATTGTGGAGTTGTAGTTTTTGGGCGCTTCCCCGCAGGAGCGGGGGCGGGCTGTCCGCCACTCGTTATTCACTCGGCCCTCCTGCGTCGGTCTGCCCCGTTGGGGCCTGGCTCTCATCCCTAGCGCAGATGGAATGCTTCCAAATAGATTCTCCCAGCTTGGCGATATTTAATTATTATCCGCGAAGTGGAACTATTCTTACTTACGAATCGTTTACTTGATGTAAACATATGAACCCTATTAAATATTAATCCCCCAAATCGGCCACTTCTTAGAACATTCTCTTCTTCTGGCCGGTTCCAATTACAGTTGCTTACGAGCGAATATTTCCTTAGCTTACCGTTGTGCGAATTTATAGCAAAGTACCAGGTGCCAGCCTAAGGTATGCCGGAAGTTAGAATAAATAATTATGCTACCTGTCGCAACTGATTTAGACGAAAAAACAACATGAGTAAAAATAAAAAGAAACCAAAAATTAAAGGCAGAAAATTAAGTGCCAAAGACTTACAACGCGCAGTATTAAGACTTTTTCAACGCCACCCCGGCAAACAGTACAATCCCCGCCAGGTTATTGCCAAGCTTAAGATTACGAACAACAAGGATGCCGTTCAGTATGCTATCGAACAACTGGTAGCCGACAATGCATTGTATGCAAAGGATAAATTCAAATACCAAATAAACCGTGAATACGTGGCTGAAAGTGATCAGAAAACCGCTGAAGGTAAGGTAGATATGACGCGTTCTGGGGCAGCCTATATCGTGATCGAAGGTAGAGAGGAGGATATATATGTCTCTCCTAAAAATGTAAAGAACGCCCTCAATGGAGATAAAGTAAAGATCCGTTACTGGAAGCCCAGAGGGCGGCATAAAGCAGAAGGCGAAGTGCTGGAGGTATTACAAAGAGCTACCGAGCACTTTGTGGGCATTTTGCAGCTATTCCCTCGTTTTGGTATTGTAGCCATTGAAGGGAATCAAACCATGGAAATTGCCGTAGACCTCGAGGATATTCAGACTGCTGAAAATGGCGACATGGTTGTCGTAAAACTGAACGAAGATGCGGAAGTGAACAGTCGTACCTCGCGTCCCAAAGGGATTATCACTTCTGTATTGGGGGCACCGGGTAGTAGTAGCCTGGATATGCAAGCGATCTTGATTAATAACGGCTTTAATATTGATTTCCCACCGGAGGTAGTTAAGGAGTCAGAAGAGCTGAGTACAGAGATTACGGAAGAAGAAATAACAAAGCGTCGTGATTTCCGTGATACCCTCACCTTCACGATTGATCCTTTGACTGCGAAGGATTTTGATGATGCTTTATCGTATCGGAAATTAGAGGATGGGCAGTTTGAAATTGGCGTACATATTGCGGATGTGAGTCACTATGTTCAGCCTAAAACAGCATTGGATAATGAGGCTTATAAGCGTTCTACTTCGGTTTATCTGGTAGATCGGGTTTGCCCAATGCTGCCTGAGAAAATTTCTAATGAGTTGTGTTCTCTTCGCCCTCATGAGGATAAGTTAACGTTTTCGGCGGCCTTCGTTTTTGATAAAGAAATGAAAGTGGTACGTCGTTGGTTTGGTAAAGCGATTATCCATTCGGATCGCCGCTTTACTTACGAAGAAGCCCAAGAGGTTTTAGAATCCGGTGAAGGCGACCATCCAGAAGAATTGCAGTTGTTGAATAATGTTGCCAAAAAGCTGCGCGAGCGCCGCTTTAAGCATGGTTCTATAGATTTTGCTTCAGAGGAAGTACGCTTCCGCTTGGATGAAGATGGTACTCCCTTGGAGGTGTACGTCAAAGAGCGTAAAGATGCCCACATGCTGGTCGAAGACTTTATGTTGTTGGCCAACCGTGAGGTAGCAGGTTTTATTGGTAAAAAGGAGAAAGCAAGGAACAAGGTCATCCCGTTTGTCTATCGAGTACACGATGAACCAGATCCAGACAAAGCATTGGAATTATCATTGTTTGCCAAAGCCCTTGGCTTTGAAATGGACGTGAGTACTTCCGAAGCTATAGCCAAGTCTTACAATATGCTGATTACCCGGGCCGAAACGGACCCCGCATTGAAAATGTTGGCACCATTAGCGATCCGGACCATGGCAAAAGCTGTTTATACCACCAATAATATTGGTCATTATGGTTTAGGTTTTGAGTACTATAGCCATTTTACTTCACCTATTCGCCGTTATAGTGATGTGCTTACTCACCGTATTTTAGAGCTGAATCTGCCCAAGGGTAGTATGCATATTGTTAATGGCAATGAATTGGAAGAGAAATGTAAGCACATTTCCAACCAAGAACGCCGAGCCACTGATGCCGAGCGAGAAAGTATTAAATACAAGCAGGTAGAGTTTATGGAAAAACACGTTGGCGAAGAGTTTGCCGGCGTTGTAAATGGTATTGCCGATTTTGGTGTGTTTGTTGAATTGACAGAAAGCCATTGTGAAGGAATGATTACCTACGACAACATGGACCAGCCTTATGATATGGGAGATGGCCGCCTGAGTATCCATGGTCGTCACGATGGGCAACAAATCAGAATGGGCGACGAAATACGGGTAAAGGTGCTTGAAGCGGATATCAAACGTCGTCGTATAGAGATGGCTTTGGTCGAGGGGCCCAAGCGAAAACCGGAAGAAATAGGCACTTTTTCCGGAAGGCCGAAAAATAAGCCATCGTTTCCTCGGAAGTCAGATAAAAAGAATGATAAAGGCCGTCGTCGGACGGGGAATCGCAGGAAGTAGGTTTATTGGCTATTTAAGCTTCTGTACTTTTGCTAAGCACCTTGTGCAATTACCTTTTCTGCTTAATTACTTTGTGAACTAAACGACTATCTCCCCGCTGAATACTGATAAAGTAGGTGCCGGGGAGATAGACTTTTAAATCCAGGGTTGTTTTCTGATAAACGTTTTTTTGTACCAATAACTGCTGCCCCAGGAGATCGTATAGCGCTACTGAAAACATCCCTTCTGCTACAACGACAACTTCGTCTACAAATGGATTGGGGTATGTACTTACTTCAGGAGTCCTTGGCTCTTGCTTTACGGCTACAATCATATCACACTGTCCATCGTCCATGAAAAAAGGGAAAGAGCCATCAATGGGAGAGTCGAAGCACCTCAGCCCTCTAAAGTAATCGTGAATAGTGAAGCAATATTCGTCTTTCCAGTAATAGAAGTGATTAATGCAGCCTATTCCTTCGTATATGGTGAAGCCCGATCCACCTAAATTTTCACTTTCTAAAGAAACGTGTTGTACTTTCAGGGAAACGTTGTTAATCTCTACGTAAGAGATAGAATCAACGACGACGGAAAAGGTATCTGTTGGGCAATCTTGTTCCTCCAAATCACCACAAAAAGAAGGAACCTGCCAGGATTCTCCCGCGTTTTTATTGAAATCGTAAAGCAGTTCGAAGCTGGATACGTGTCTGTTCCAGTGATATACTTGCCCATCTTCTTCGTAAATGTAGTTGTAAGTAACACCATCTTCTCCGCATCGCCAGCTCAAATCAGCTCCGCCAAGTTTGCGGCAGCTTTGCCCTTCAATGATGGTATCACTTAGGACATTCATGGTAATGATATAAGGGAAAAAAGGACCTTCGTTACTGTTTTGGTATTCCGCCCAATAGTAATACGTCGAGCCTACGGGCGCAAATTCTATTTGAGCGGAGAGGAAAGTATAACCAAATACATGGAGAGTGAATAACAGAAAGAGAGGTCTTTTCATGGAGCTGCGTTTTAGATAAAGACTTGGCGACTATTTCGTCAAACTTGGCGAAGATCAAATCTAATTTAAGCAAATAAATACAAACGCCCGCTGTGGATATGATCCGACAGCGGGCGTTGTTTTTTGAGAGTAGTTTGCTTTATCAGCAGCAAATATTCTTATAATCTATAGAAGATTATGATCCTATTTGTAGATAAGACTCCATTAGTGGCAAATACGCTGCCCGGGGGAGATTGTTTTTTTCTTTTCTATGAAATAATTTTAGTCAGTCTCTACGATAAAGCACCCAAAATCAAAGGCCAGCAAAAGGCTTTCTTCCTGATAGTGCTCAGGCCGTAGCCGTGCTTGGTGGCGCTCCAGTAGTGTTTGTTCTTTGTTGATGAAGTTTTGCAAGGTTCGCATCAATTTGATGTGGCGGGGGAAATCTCCCGCTAGAGGAATGTTAGCTGCACCTAGTTTTTGGAGAAGTCTTATTTGTCTGTCGGCGTTGTAAGGAGCGTGTAGGGTGGGATAGCGAAAGCTCAGATAAAGAGAGATCATTCCATAACCATCGTCATGGTAGTGGCTGTTATCGGTTTTTGCAGGATATTGCTGTCGGTATTGCTGAAGCAATTGATCACAGTAAAAGACAAAGCGGTCAACACGAGCGTGGGCCTCTTTGTCTTCATTGAAAAGGTCAGAAAACATGCTATGGACGAAGTAAGGGTCCATCGCTATGAACGCAAGGAGCATCCGTTTGGGGTCGTAGGCTTCTCTTTTCCAGAGTCGGCGAGTGGTACTGTTTTGCAAAGATTGGTCGTACATCTGGGCGAAGTCTGTAGCATCACTATCCCAGTTTTTTTGCCAAATTGCTTGGCTTTCCCAGTAGTGAAGGCGTTTTTCCGCTGCACGGCTACCTAGTGATTCGGCGTATTGCCCGAGATAGTCTTTAAGTTTGTGGAGTTGCATGCGGGCAAAGGTAATAGCTGGATACTGAATGGTGCAGGAGACAGCACAAAAATAAACTGAACCTTCGTTTTTTGCGCAATACTGCATGAATGTATTTATACGAATGACTAGGTTTTTCTTCCTACCCAACCTTGATGACTAGCCTTTACGTCTAACTAGAAAAAATGTCTCTGACGATAAAAAACACCAATGAAGTACTTAATCCTTTGCTGTTTCCCTCTTTTTTTTCTTAGTACTTGTGATGACGATGAACAAGTCACTACCAATAGCGTGGAAGACTATTTGATCTTTGGCCGCTATGGGTTTGAATGTTTCGGCAATTGTATCACAGTCTATAAGTTGCAAGGGGGAGAGTTGTTTGCTGATGACCTGGAGTACGGTTTCCCAGAAACGGACGATTTCCAGACTACACCATTAGGCACTGCGCAGTTTCAAATAGCAGAAGTGCTTTCTGATGAGTTCCCTGAAGAACTTTTGGAAACGGATCAAAGGATTTTTGGTTGCCCGGATTGTGTAGACCAAGGCGGCTTCTATTTGTCCTTGAAAAGGAATGGCACGGTTACTACTTGGCAGATTGATACGGATGATGTTGATCAGACGCAGGGTATTTTAGATTATAAGGCTCGAATTATTGAGGTGATGGAGGCGCTTTAGGATGGGGAGCTGATTGTCTGATCGCACTCTACGGTTGGGACACATTTATGTGTCTTGACCTCGGTAGAGGTCAAATATCGGTAGAACCATGTATGTTGGAGTTAAAACGACCTCGGAGGAGGTCGAATATCAATTCCTATTAGATGACAGGGCCGAACGAATCAAAGTGGAGGGCTATATTTTCCATCGTGCGACCTCATCCGAGGTCGT
>NZ_JBOEFX010000174.1:0-9207 GCF_050633125.1 Lewinella sp. | reverse complement strand
TCGGTAATTCGTAAAAGGAAGTTGCAGTTGTCCGTTTCACTTTCGCCAAGCTGGATGAGGATACGGTTGCTTCCGGCGGATAATCTTGCCGGGAAAATATAGGCGTCTACGTTATTGTTACGCTCTTGCGATTCGCTGAATAATAATTGATCATTGACCCATACTTTTACAGAACCGGATACGCCAATTCGGAATTGTATGTCTTGTTCGATAGGGCTGGTACAAAAATTCTGAGCGTAGATAATGGAATTCTGAGCGTAGAAAAAATAGTCCATGTCTACCCAGTTGTCCCATCTGGGCGCTTTGATGTCAAACCAACTGATGGGCACTCCCCATTTATTTCTAAAATCGAAGTCGTTGTTCGGATGAGCAAGCGCTTGGAAGTTTTTATCAAAACCGCTTTCAGAAATATTCTCAAATTCGCCCAAGACAGCCCAGGGCTCAATGCTTCCGGTTTGTTCATAATATCGAACGGCTTTTCGCGAATCATTGCTAGCATAATAATGGTTGCCAAGCGCTTGTAAAGCCAGGGCCCTGAGAGTTCCCTGCTCTTTTTCGATCAGTGTTTCCAGGAAGTCTACTTCAGCTTCCGTTCGTTGGCCGTAATTAGTAGACCACAACCCCATAATATAAGGGGTGGGGTTATCGCTGGTTTCGTAGAATTTCTTAAAATGTTGGAAAGTAGCCGTAGGCTCAGCACTTTCTGCTGCGCCCACCAAGTGCAATGCCAAGTGAGCTCGCGCTTTATCAGGCCCATCCAGGGCTGTATTGAAGACCGACCGAGCAGCATCAAAATCATTATTGGCAAAATGTTGCCAACCGACAGTGAGTGCATCCTGAGCAGCTATAGAAAAAGTAAAAAAGCAAAAAAATAGAAGAGTTAGAGCGTTTTTAGAGAAAGACATCAACTTGAAGGTTTAGGAGGTGACAAACAGGAATAAAATGATCAAATAAAGGAAATGATAATTTGAAGAATTTCCAAAATTAAGACCTAAATATCTTGTTATTGAGACAACTAAAAGAATCTAGAAATCCGCGGATACCTCAAAACTCACCATCTCCTTGGTTACCGGATGCTTAAAGGTAATGGCCGCGGCGTGCAGGTGAAGGCGAGTGCCTATTTTGCCGTACAGGTCATCACCTATAATCGGGGCGTTGAGGCCCAGCGTGTGAGCCGCATGGACGCGCAACTGGTGGGTTCTACCAGTAATGGGGAAGAAGTGAATGCGGGTTTTACCATCCTGGCGGTCGATCACCTTCCAGTGGGTACGCGCAGCTTTACCGTGTTCGTAGCAAACCATCTGCCGTGGGCGATCATCGATATCCAGGCGAAGGGGAAGGTCAATAGTACCTTCGTCTTCAGCAACAATACCATCAAGCAAAGCTTCGTAGCGTTTACTAACCGTTCGCTTCATGAAATGGCGCTGGAGAAACTTATAAACCTCCATGGATTTAGCTATAATCATGAGGCCAGAGGTAGACATGTCCAACCGATGTGCGACCATCGGGCCGGTAGCTTCCGGATACTTTTGCTTCATCCGCAACTGTATAGAATCCTTCACATGCCGGCCAGGAACAGAAAGAAACTCCGGCGGCTTGTTGATTAATAGCAGGTGCTCATCTTCATAAACAACCGGAATATCTGTTACTTGATTGCGGTTGCTGAGCATGGGGTTATCGTCCAGTGTCATCCCTGCTAGCATATGGCCTAAAATGGGTTCGCATTTTCCTCGACAAGCAGGGTAGAAATTACCATGCTTTCTTACTTCTGATTTTGGAGATTGCCCCCACCAAAATTCGGCCATAGCCACGGGTTGGAAATTGTTGGCAAACGCATATTGCAGGAGCTTGGGAGCCGCGCATTCGCCTGCGCCAGCGGGTGGCTTTTTTATGGCGGTGTGTTTGAAAATATCCTCCAAGCTGCGTGTTTCACCAGCCTGATTTAGAAACTGGTATTGGGCAAAGAGCTGTTGTTGAAGCGCATTGGAGCGATTTTTACGACGCTCTTTTAGCATATCAATCTCAGATTGATAATGATCGTATTGCTCCTGAGCTTGGGTTGTTCTTTCTGTCCACCGCTTTACAAGGTCTTTGAAATAAAACTGATGTTGAAGGCTTTCCTGCTTCAATTCTTCCTGAAGCGCCAGAAAATCAGCCGCCTCGAATGTAATTCGGGCAGCTTCTCTTTTGACCTTACGCGCTTTTTTGGCAGCTTTCATTTTAGCGCGGAAACCTTCTACCTGCTCAGTTGCTTCTGCTTGGGTGTCTGCTAAAACTTGTCGGGATTCCAATAAGGCTGGAGAGGCAGATAATTGTTTAATCTGCTCGTTGATCTGATTGAGAACTTCCATTCCTGCGAGGAAAAAACTCCCCTCAGAAAGCATGTCAAAAAGGGGGGGGACAAAACCAGGGTGGTGGTTACTGTCGGCTATTTTGCCGGAAAAAGCAGAGAGATAACCCAATTGTCCAGCGCTGTCTTTGACCACCAGTACGCCAAACATTTTACCAATTGCAGCTTCCTGTTTATCATCGTCACTACCAAAATTATGTGCCCAATCTACTTGAGTTGATAAATATTGCTGCAGCTCTTGAGCAGCTAATAAGGCCAGCGGATGAGGTTCGTAATAGAATGGGAACGTAAACTTCTCGGGGAGGGGGATTGCCTTGACCTCCGCTTTAAAAAGCGTGAAATTGCTAGACCTAGCTGGGGTAAATGATGAAGTGGAAGATGGAGAGATGGGAATGGTAACAGTTTTTTATTCAGCCTGCAAAGGTACGTAAGCATTGAGGATAATAAAAGAAGTACTAATGGTAGTTGTGAAAAATTAGCATTCGGTCTTTTTTTAAATAAATGTATAAAATACACTTATATTTGTTCGGCTTAAGTATTAGGACGTTTACACTAGGCGCAAAGTAGTTTGGGGAGTACCCATTCTACCTTGCGTCAGTTTTGAGAAAAAAGGAGATTATGAAAAAGATATTAGGATTAATTATTTTTTCAGCACTACTGGGAGTTGCTTGTGACCAGAGAGTGGAGACACCTACAGATTTTCCTCCAATCATCACAACGCCTGAAGAGGATTTTATACGTGGGGCAGATTTATCTTATGTAAATGAAATGGAAGATTGTGGAGCCATTTACCTGAATTCAGAAGGCTCAACCGAAGATTCTTATGCCATCTTTAAAAATGCGGGCACAGATATTGTAAGGTTGCGCCTGTGGCATGAACCCAGCTGGACAGACTATTCCAACTACGAAGACGTGAAAAAATCTATCGAGCGCGCTAAATCTGCGGGGATGAAAGTATTGCTCGATTTCCATTATTCTGATGACTGGGCCGATCCTGCTAAGCAAGAGGTTCCGGCAGCTTGGCTACCTGTTGTCAATGATATGATGGCCTTGGGAGATTCTGTCTACAACTACACCCATCAGGTATTAAGTCAATTAGATGACTTGGACTTGTTGCCAGAATATGTACAGGTTGGCAATGAAACCAATGCTGAGATTTTGCAAGATCCTAATGGTAGCTATAATAGCATCAACTGGAACAGAAATGCCTTTTTATTGAACAAAGGGCTGTCAGCTGTCCGTGCTATTAGCTCTGCTACGGGAAAGGAAATTGCGACCATGTTGCACGTAGCCCAGCCTGAAAACGCCTTGTGGTGGTTTTCTGAAGCCAAAGAGAATGGCCTTACGAATTTTGATTGGATAGGTATTTCTTACTACCCCCTATGGTCGAATGTAGCCCTTAATGATCTACCTGCCGCGATTCAAACATTGACTACTACTTACAATAAAAAACTTATGGTCGTGGAAACGGCCTATCCTCATACTTTGGACAACCTGGATAATGCCAACAATATTCTTGGGGAAGAGGCAGGGGTAGCAGGTTACGCTATCACTGAGCAAGGTCAATACGACTACCTCAAAGCCTTGGAAGAAAAAATAGAAACTGGTGGTGGAGCCGGGCTGATTTATTGGGAGCCAGCATGGGTATCTACCGCTTGCTCTACCCGTTGGGGCCAGGGCTCTCACTGGGATAATGCTACCTTGTTTGACGAAAATAAGCAAGCACTTAAAGGCATGGAGTATTACTCAGGCGAGTAGTTTGTTGAGTTGTAACACCTTAATTGTTTATTTATGTTACCTGAAAAGTCGTTCCTATTCTTATTTGTGTTATTAGTTGGCATGCTAAGCCTTGATGCACAAAACCGGACCATTGTTACCCTGTCAGAGGGATGGAAATTTAGAAAAGGAGAAACCAAAGATGCGCACACTGTAGGCATTAAGGATGCTGCTTGGCAAACAGTGAGTGTACCCCATGATTGGGCTATTGCTGGTCCATTTATTTTGGATGGCAATGGAAGTACAGGGAAATTACCTTGGCAAGGTCAGGCTTGGTATCGACGTGATTTGGTCATCCCAGCGGCGGCGGCTGGCCAGCGCATGTACTTGATTTTTGATGGAGTAATGGCTTTTCCCAAAGTATACATTAATGGTAAGTTGGCAGGAGAGTGGGATTATGGCTACAACTCGTTTTCTGTAGATATTACCGACTTTGTTACGCCTGGCGGGAAGAATGTTTTAGCGGTTCACGCTGACACCAGAAGTTTTGATAGCCGTTGGTACCCTGGTGCAGGCATTTACCGAAAGGTAGAGTTATTGACGGTGGCACCTGTGCACGTAGATATTTGGGGAACTTATGTAACGACACCCGTTGTCAAACCTCATTATGCTGATGTTCGGGTAAGTACCAAGGTTAATAACTTCACTGCTGAACGTGCAAACATTACCGTTGAACACCAAGTATTAAGTGATGGTGGACAAGTGGTAGCAAAAGGAGATTTTGAGAAATGGATCAATGCGGGGCAACAATCGACGCTAGAAAGTACCCTGACGGTACTAGACCCTGTTCGTTGGGATGTTGACCAACCTTACTTGTATCGCTTGGTAACCAAAGTGCGAAAAGATGGAGAAATCGTAGATGAGTATATCACTAATTTTGGAGTGCGTACCATTCGCTTCGATCCAGACCACGGGTTTTACCTCAACGACCGTCGCGTGCAACTTAAAGGCGTAAACCTCCATCATGATCACGGCCCTTTGGGTGCCGCCTTTTACCCTCGTGCCATGGAACGCCAGTTGGAGATTATGAAATCAATGGGGGTAAACGCCATTCGCAATAGCCACAATACTGCGGCACCTGAATTGCTGGAAATGTGCGACCGGATGGGGCTGCTGTTCTTTAATGAAGCCTTTGATAAATACGACGCTAAGGCTGCCATTCTTGAGGATACTGATTTTGAGACTTTTGCCCAGCGAAACGTTCATAATTTTGTTGTTCGTGACCGCAATCACCCTTCTGTATTCTTATGGTCAGTAGGCAATGAAATTCCTGACGTTCAGAACAATGATAACAATGGTTTTCAGCGATTGCATACGATGGTAAATTACGTTCGTAAATACGATCCTACTCGCCCGGTGACGCTGGTAAATGACCAATTGGACAATGCTGCCCGTCGTCATTTTGATTATTATGATGTGCACAGCTGGAATTATGGCCGCCGTTATCGTTTGGCTCGACAAATGGAGCCGAATAAGTCTGTAATCATTAGTGAGTCCGCTTCTACGTTGAGTACGCGTGGCTTCTACGAGTTCCCTTTGCCAGATGACAAAACAGCATTCACAAAATCTTTGCAGGTAAGTTCTTACGACTTGAATGCTCCTTGGTGGGCGGAGATCGCCGACGATGATTTTATGTGGCAGCAAGATGAATCCTACATCGCTGGAGAATTCGTCTGGACAGGCTTTGATTACCTGGGTGAACCTACGCCTTATGATAACAAAACTGTGAAAGAAATGGGCTTTACAGATGAAGCTGCTGCCCGTAGTTCTTATTTCGGAATAGTGGATTTGGTGGGTATACCCAAGGATCGCTACTATTTGTACAAAAGCTATTGGCTGCCGGAAGAGAATATGATCCACATTCTGCCGCACTGGAACTGGCCCGAGCGGGTAGGGGAGAACGTCCCCGTTTTTGTGTACACCAATGGCGATGAGGCAGAGTTATTCCTCAACGGAGAGTCACAAGGTCGCCGCAGCAAGCAACCGAAGTCAGATAATTCAGTAGACCGTTTCCGCTTGATGTGGAATGATGTCGTCTACCAACCTGGTGAATTAAAAGTAGTCGCCTACAAAGCAGGCCGGAAAATAGGGGAACAGACACTCAAAACTGCCGGAAAGGCGACCCAACTGCGCCTGACGCCTGATCGTAGAAGGCTTCATGCCAATGATCAGGATCTCTCCTACGTGTTAGTGGAAGCTCTTGATGCTGAAGGTAATTTGGCGCCTTTGGCTATGGATAAAATCAGCCTTTCTCTTGTAGGAGAAGGTAGTATTGCTGGCGTTGGTAATGGCAATCCACAATCTTTTGCCCCTTTTCAGGCTCAGGAGGTAGAGCTGTTTTACGGCAAAGCAATGATAATCCTGAAGTCTGGCCAAGAACCAGGAAAAATGACGCTGAAAGCGAGCGCGGATAAGTTGGACGCTGCTACGGTCGTAATTGGAGCGGAGTAAGGTTTGCAGTTTTGGTTTATCTGGCACGGAACTAATTTCTTGACTAATAAGTTTAGTGGATGAACCTATTAAAAGATCAATGAGAAAATTAGCCTCTCTTCAAAGAATTACTACCCTCGAACCCATTCCAAATGCCGATAGCATTTGTAAAGCTACTGTTCTAGGCTGGCAGCTAGTGGTAAAGAAAGGGGAGTTTTCCGTTGGGGATTTATGTGTTTATGTAGAAATTGATAGTATCCTGCCTGAGCGTCCTGAATTTGAATTTCTCAGAGCGAGGAGTAATCGAATTCGCACAGTTCGTTTGCGAGGTCAAATTTCTCAGGGAGTTTGTTTTCCGCTATCCATCTTGCCTGATACCGTTAAGGTAGAAGAAGGCCTTGATGTAACCACCGTATTGGGAATTGAAAAATACGAGCCACCAATTCCTGCTCAGTTATCGGGTGTTATGAAAGGGGGATTTCCCTCATTTATTCCTAAAACAGATGAAACTCGCGTTCAAATTTTAGCTGATTTGCTACAGAAGTACGAAGGCGAGCATTGTTTTGTTACTGAAAAGCTGGATGGATCAAGTGTTACCTACTACTTGAATGAAGGTGAATTTGGTGTGTGTAGCCGTAATATGGAGTTGGAAAAATCGGAAGACAATTCTTTTTGGAAAGTGGCAGTCAACTTGGGTATTGAGGCAAAACTTAATAGCCTAGGAAAGAATATTGCCATTCAAGGAGAATTGATTGGTGAGGGTATTCAAAGTAATAAGTACAAGCTGAAAGGCCAGACCGTCCGATTTTTTAATGCCTTTGACATCAGTAACTATGAGTACTTGAACTATTCAGATTTTAGAGCGCTTATGGAAAACCTGGAGCTACCAATGGTACCTGTTTTAGAAGAGCGTTTCCCCTTGGTGTCAGATATCAAGGGACTGGTTGAATTATCGATCGGGGGCTCTGTTTTGAGAAAGGAAACGCGCCGTGAGGGTATTGTTATCCGTCCATTGAAAGAGAAAACTGATCAAATTGGTCGGGTTTCCTTTAAAGTAATCAACCCCAAGTTTCTCCTGAAGTATGAGGATGCTTGAGTTTGCTCAAAATGGATGAGTAAATAGATAGATTCTAAGTTAGAAAGGCTGTTACTTGTGTAAACGAGTAGCAGCCTTTTTTGTGCTATTACTTAAAGCTCTGAACGCTGCTTTATTAAGTTCAATTCTCCTTTCAATAAATCCGACATAAGGTACTTGGCCCAAATACCAGCGTACCAGTTGAAATAAATCAGGACGATGATAATGGGGACCAGGAAAACAGTAGGCTGATTACTCATCATGGCCGCCCACATTAAAACGAACATAGGCAAGATAAGAGGCTTTTAGATTTGATCTAATCCTTCAGCTTTAAGCTCTGCTCATTAATTCTGGTAGCAGAAGCTTCAATGGTTTCGTCCTTGAGTTGAAGGAGAAACTCTCGACGAACCTTTTGAATTGAATCATGATATGGACATGGATTTGCATCTGAGCAGTGGTCTAACCCTAATATACACTCTTGGAAAATATCTTTCCCGTCAATAGATTCAATAATGCTCAGTAGGTTGGCTGCCTTGTTTTGCTCACTCAAGTAAAAGCCGCCGTTTCTTCCTTTTGTCGATGACACCATTTTATTTTTGGCGAGTTGTTGTAAGATTTTCCCCAAAAAGTGTTTTGGAACGTCTAATTCATTGGCTAATTCTTCTACTCCAAGTTTAGTATCATCATTAGTGTTGATCGCTAGAAAGAGAACTGCGCGAATCGCATATTTACAAGACTTGCTAAACATATTTTGTTGAGTTTACTAAGTAGAGAGCCAAAACAAAGATATAACAGCTACAGCAGGAATCTTGTTGTAGGGAAAAAATTAAATGGTTAGATATTGTAAAAGGGGCGAAAATTTCACAGGGAGAATGGATTTAGAATTAGCAGTGTTTTCTATATTAATGCCTGTAGGAAACTGTTTAGAAACGAGTTTCGCTGTAAAATTTCATATTCTCTTTTACCAATTATGAAAAGTACCCTTCAATATCAAGAAGTTGATAAGATCGTCAAGGATCTGCACTTTATCATGACCTGTTTTCAGGAAGTATTACTATCTCTTGGCGAGGAAGAACTAGCGCGTCAACTTCCCTGGGTCAATGAGGTTTTCGAGATTACTGGCTTAGCCGATGATCAGGAAACGAAACTTATCCAAGCGCTGAGCATTTCCTTTCAACTGTTGAATATGGTGGAGGAAAATGTAGCTGTACAGTACAAGCGGCAAGTAGAAAATGAGCAGGGAATAGCTGCCATTCGTGGGTCGTGGGGTGAAACCTTTGACCGCTGGAAACAACAAGGCCGTACGGAAGAAGAGATGGCGGCCATTTTTCCAAAACTTCGAATACAACCTGTACTTACTGCGCATCCGACGGAAGCAAAGCGAGTCACCGTCCTGGAGTTGCACCGAGAACTATATTTGTTATTGGTCAAGAACGAGAATACCACCTGGTCAGATACAGAGAGGAGCCAGATTCGTGAATCGATTAAAGCCCTATTGGAACGGCTCTGGCGTACCGGGGAAGTGTATCTTGAAAAACCTGACCTGTATGACGAGCGAAACAATGTTCTCCATTAT
>NZ_JBOEFX010000173.1:0-721 GCF_050633125.1 Lewinella sp. | reverse complement strand
CTGGATTTAATCCAGATCCGTAAGCTGATCCTCAACGTGATCACGGCGTTCCCTAACAATACGAGCTGGCGCTTTGTGGCAGCCGACTACGACTTCCCAGAAAGCACGAACCCATGGTCAGAAACCTTCCCGGAGTTGATCAATGAGAACAACCTGGCAGGTGATATCCTGGATGCAGACTTTGTGGGTGTGAAGATCGGTGATGTGAACGGTTCTGCTCAAGCCAATGCCATGGCAGCAGACGACCGGACGCTCAACGGAACCTTTAACCTAAAGGCGGAAGACATCGACATGAAAGCAGGCAATACCTACACGGTAGCCGTGAGTGCTGACCAGCTGAATACCATCGAAGGCTACCAGGCTACCCTACAGCTAAGTGGTGTGGAACTGATAGACATCGAATACGGCCAAGCGCAAGCAGGCAACTTTGGTCTACGCTTTGTAGATCAGGGCATGATCACCACCTCGTGGAACTGGGAAGGCGCAGCAACTGCAGCCGACCACCTGTTCAGCCTGGTACTCAGAGCAACTGAAGACCAGCCACTACGCCAGGCGCTGAGCATCTCAAGCCGTTACACGGCCGCAGAAGCTTACCGCGCCGGCGAGCTGACCGACCTGGGTATTGAATTTACCCATGGTTGGAATGTAGCTGCAGAGTTTGCATTGTACCAGAACACGCCCAACCCTTTTGCAGCAGCGACCCTGATCGGGTTCAACCTGC
>NZ_JBOEFX010000172.1:0-19945 GCF_050633125.1 Lewinella sp. | reverse complement strand
TCGTAAGGAGGTGCATGTCCGCTACTATAGAGGCTACCAAGGATCACGGGATAACGTGGGTCTTCATTTAAGAAGCCCAAGGCTACTTCGTCATCTATTTCTGGCATGAAGAATTGTCCGGCACCACTTGTGGCGTAAGGTTGTAACCAACGAGCCCAAATGAGATTTTCACCATCGTCAGACTTAAGCATGGGCACTTCCACTTGCACCCGGGTTTCGCCGAGAGGGTCTTCATTGATTTGTTTGACAACGGCATTTTGCAAACCGCGAATACCAGGAAGTAATGCGCTCGCTGCAGTGGCTGTAATGTCATTAGCCTTGGCAAACCAAGTAGGATTAAGGCCAATTGATAAGGTAGACCACCAGTTGCCACCAGAGATATGATGCTCTACAGCAGATACATAAGCAGAGCCATTGAATCGAGTACCTAGCCCTGCAAATTCTAATATTTGGTCGGGTACAAAATCAGCTTGGCCAAAAAGCTTTACATCTCCCTGTACCTTTGCTAAGCGAGATTTCAAAAGGCTAGCATCGGCCCAGGTTTTGAGTTCTTCAGCTGTCAGTGGGACGGTAGACTGAAGTTGGAAACTGCTGGGTGCAGCAACTTTTGCCAAAGTACTACCGGATAAATTTCCTTGGTCAACAACACTTGGCGCGCTGGCGCTGGACTGTAGGTTGGCTTGTGTTTTATAGTCCCAGGACTGTGCTTCAACTGTCTCTAACTGAGTGCTGGCATCCAGTTTTAAGTTCATCTCTACTATGTCCTGACCAAAGGTGAATTTACCAAGCGCGTCACCGCTAGCAGTTGGAGGTTTGATAGTCACTTTGTTGTCCATGTTTAGAACAATCATACCATTGGTTTCGGCACGTGCCATGGTGAAATCCCAATCTGTTGAATTGTACTGGACGATTTGTGGGAAAGAATTACTGATGTTACTTATTTCTGAAGTGGCGCCATTGTCTTCAATGATTTTGGTGAGCGCATCACTATCGGTAGAATCGGAAAATACTCGATTTTTAGCCCCGATAGCCATTTTGATTGCTTTGTCTCTGCATTCCAAGCGCAACTCAGGCCCACGCTGACTAACCATGCGTAAATTTTGTGCAGTAATGATCCCCTGGAAAATATTTTCAGTCTTGAGGCCAAACCCTGCTTGTATCTCTATTGTTTTTCCTGGTGTAAATTGATCACTACTACTTAAAGCGAAACTCTCCTCAGCGGCAGAACCATCGATTAGCCTTATTTGCGCGAAGGCTATTCGATTTACAGCTTTGAATACTTGGATTTCATTTATTTCATAAATGTCTTTAACGGGGCTTCCGTCGATTATTAATTTAACCGAAACTAGATCTCTGTCTTCTGTAGCAGCCATATTGCGACTTAATTATTTATTGCAAAGGGGAGGGAATACCAATTTTTTACCAGGTGCGACACCACGTAGGTGGTTTAAGTTGTTAGCCTGAGCTACTTGTACAAAATAAGCAGGGTCATCATAAACCTCGTTGCTCATAGCAGGTAGACGATCACCTGCCCGCACTTGTTTTATATGGGTCAAATCTGGCGATGTTTTTTTTGCTTCTGCTAAAGCGAGAGCAGGGCTTACGCTACTCGAGAAAGTTACATCTACAGTTGCTCTAATGGGGGTGCCGTCGGGCTTGAAAAGCTTGTAGTTTATACTCATGTTTGTGAGTACCCCGCGGAAATTAAAAGCATTCCCCCAGGTCAGAAGTAGAAAGTTGGGCCGATGGATCTTTCCATTAAATTTGGCAACGATGGCCTTGAATTCTTTAATCTGCTGAATAACAGGCTTAATATTGTCTCCTTCTTTTAATGATTGTGGAGCCGTACTGACCAAGCCTGTTCCATCGAAAATTAAATTGAAGGATATTTTTTCCGCATTCATTTTTTTAAAACGCAGATCACCACCTGGTGAACCAACTGCCCACGTTTTATTGTAGTCAATCTCTACATCTCTCTTATAGCTCTCTGGATTGATCAGTACTTGAAATTTTCCAACACGTGCGCCTTTTCGATAGCTACTGTTAGAATAAGCAATAATCGATAATTTCGTTAAAGCCATGGTCGGTCAGTTTGTTCTCGGATGACTCGTTGCTCTTCTATTTTTTCAAGACAGAAAGCAAGAATTTCTTCTTTCAGATTTTCTAAATCCTGCGGGTTAAAAGGTTCCTGGCCTGATTGTTCTGTCCAGGATCGTTCCAATTGAGCTTTAATGATGACTTCCCTGATTTCTAATGGCATAGGCGATTCTTATTTAGTCTCCATGTAAGAAAAGGCCAGCTCCATGGTCTCAATAGCGATATCATTCTGCTGAGAATCAAAATTGGAAAGCTCCCATTTAACCGGCCATGTATTGTGGATCGTCCAAGACATGACTACCTTAGGTTTATTCTTTTGCCCCCCAGGTCCTAGGAGTTCAATCATAACGGTGAGAGGGGTGAACTCAAATTTTTTCACCCCATCTTCCACCCATTTTCTTAGTGCAGAATCTAGGACTAACCCCCTTTTTAGTACTATGTTGGTATAGCTGTAGGTGCTAGGAAGTTTATGCTGGTATTCTAATAATCCACCTTCAGAGACGGTTTCCACTGAATTATTTACGCCTAATCCTGATATCTCCTTAAAGCTTGCTTCTCCATCTTTTCCGACCCCTTTTAAGTCTTTGAAAAGTACTCGGAAAAAGAAGCTGGTTGGTGGATAGTATTCAGCCATAATCGCGAATTTGAAATATACTTAAATATTTAGAATGCGTTACTGTAACCCCTCTTGTTAGGCGTTGTTTTCGTTCTTAATCATAAGTGTTTCGTAGGCAATTTCAATGGTATCTATAGCTGATTCGTTGCCATCAGATTTCAGATCGGTACTCGTTATTTTTGTGGGCCAGGCATTAAGTAGTACCCATACCATAGTTGGTTTGCCTTTTTCATTCAACAGTTGAATGGTAACCGTTTCTCGGCCTTTTTCAATGGTGTTGAGTTGAATTTGCTTGAACCAATCGTAATAGGTGTTATCTCCCACGAATACACCGCGTTTCATCGTTACATTTCCCACCTTTTTGATGCCGGGCATTTTAATGGGGGAATGTACTTTGCTATCGCCATGGCGATATTCAATGATCTGAGCTTCGGTATCCAGGCCGGAGACCTCGGAAAAGCTAATCGTCGTTTTACCCCAAGTTACCTTGAAGTAAAATTTGGGCATAGGCCAGATGGCATTTTCCTGTTTTCCTGTTTTATCTGCCATGATTATTTTTTTTTGCTAGATGTTGTTAGGAACAGCACAAAAAAGGTTGAGGCTTCGTTTTCAAAAGTTGGCTAAGTAGAACATTTTCCGAAAGGATGTCTATGGCATAATTGTATTAGCTATTTGAAAACATGAGAGAAGGTTCAACTTGTTTTTTGTGCAAATATTTAATGGAATTCCGGTTAGGATTTCGGCATCTCTTGTTGGTAAGTAATAATGATAAACTCAGCTGGGCGCACTACAGCCAACTTGACTTGTACACGCATGATTCCATTGAGAATGTCGATAGGCATCATCGTCTTGCCTAGGCCTACCATAACCGAGTAGGCATCGGCTGGTGAGGATCCTTGTAATGCACCCTCTGCCCACAAATTGTGAAGGAAATTAGAGATCATGGATTCACACATGGCCCAAGTCGAAGCATCATTAGGCTCGAAAACGAGTGAAAACGCTGCATTGGCGACCGATTGTTCGATCATAATCAGTAAGCGCCGGACATTGATATAGCGCCAGTCCAGGCTATTGCCATCCATCGTCCGTGCTCCCCAAACCATTGCTGGGCCCCGCCCGTAAAATGAGCGAATGGCATTGATTGACTTACCTGATAAAGCATCAACATTTAGTGGTGCTTGCTGATCATCATTGATGCTTACCAAAGGGGCAATAACAGCATCTATATTGCGATTGGCGGGGGCATTCCAAACGCCAAGAGTATTGTCTACCGTAGTGTAGATCCCTGCCATTGCACTTGTTGGCGGTAGCCTATTCGCTTGCTTTGCTACCGCAGTCATGATGTTGTTATACGTCTTATTGGTATTCTCTAATGAGGAATTGTACTGGTTTAGTAATGTTTTTGCGTCGCCAATAACATTCTGCAGAGATGTGAATAAAGTGTCAAATACGTTTTTGAGGGCTTTACTGGCCTGCGGAAATACAAAGGCTGCTTTTTGCGTGTCAGTAGTGACACCAGAAGGGTAAGTTTTTGGATACGGACTTCCGGGTACATTTGCGCTGTCGCCAGAAGTGACCCAGCCCCATTTTTTCATAAGATCATCAGTAAAGCCTAGGCTGATGGAGGTTGTGCCGGGGAAATTCTTTTCATAACTATAAGCACTAGCAACAAGGGAGCCTATAGGTCCTGTAATCTGGGTGATTAACCCGATAGAGCTCTGAAGATCCTTTGATTTGATAGTTATTGTTGGAGTCGATCCTCCTGTAGGGGTATAGTTTCCACCATGGCTTAGCTGGTACATGATGTCAAACATCGTAGCGAGTACGACTGACTGTCCGGATACGATTTGATCATCCGTCCCTTCTGGTGAATTATAGGCAGCTGACCAGCTGGTGTACTGTTTTCCTGACCCCGAAGCGGTAAATTTCAAACTAGGTGTAGTGAGTAGGTCTTGCTCCAGCGTCTCATAATCTAAACTTATTGAGTCAAGTACCTTTAGCATGGGTACGCCTACCAAGAGGTCCTGAATGTTTTCCACTGCAGGTGTAGCTGTCTTATCGGGCGGAGCAAGGTTCGCATAGGTGATTTCCGAAGCAGAAACAACTTCTGTCTGCAACCAAGGATAGTAGGCAATGGCATAGCTTAAGTTGCTTACCCCCATGTTATTGCGAAAATCGCTGATGACGGAAGTTTCAAGGTCCTGATCTCCATCATAAATATCTAGTAGGGCTACTCTATCTTTTAAATTACCAGCTTGCGCAATCATTTGTTGTTGCAGCATGTAACAGTCGTTCTTGTCACCAAGAGCTAGAGCGTCTGGCATTAAAATCATCGTCGGTTTAGGGAAATGAATCAGCGGTAGTAGGTTCAGGCCAGCCATTAACGCTGGTCGACTTACTGGGTTGGCCTTAGTTTCTGGAACAGGAGGATCACTAGGTTTTGCGCCAGCGACAAACTCTACAGCTTCATAAGTTCCTACGGAAACGATGTAGGCCGGGCCACCACCATTTAAATAGAACAAACGTAGACTGTTGTACAGATAAAAGAGTGTATCTGAATTTGCAGGACCAATTTTGTAGTAATGGGGGGGGATGGAAAAGTCATACTCGTCAGCAGTAGGAGGCTTCGTCGGGTCTGCAGTATTGACTGCTTGAAAAATAGGGAACTTATATTCCGGGGCTCCACCGAAGTAGTTGTTGTACTCGCTTAAGGAGTTGATTAAAGTAGGCTTATTGATCAATGATTTGCCTTGATCTTCAGCTCTCTCAGTGTACCCGATAAAAGCAGGAATAGCAGTAGGTACCTGGGCGACTGACGGAGGAAAAGCATTCTTTTCTACCGTATAAACCCCTGGCGTCTGGGGGTTATTAGGATTCATCATCACTTGCAAGCTTTCAGTCATCGCAATGACTTGTGTTAAGAATATGGAGGTGTAAATGTATATTGTAAAAGTAGGAAAAAATACCGAATGGAAAAATTAAATTTTATAAATATGTGAAAAGGCTAATTATTCTTTGGTGTTAAGTGTATTTTGATTAAATTTACCTTAATTAGGTTTTACTCTTTATTAGGAAATTACCTAACAACCTATATTCAATGAATGTTAAATGTCCTTCCTGTCTTGTGTCAGGTCTGTTGGATTATAGATGGCTATTGAAGCTATTTGCTGTCTCAGTGAATGCTGCTAAATCTACGGTTTTTACTCCCCTTCTCAAAAGGTGTAATTGTACACCGATATTTTCATTTAAGTATTTAACAAATTCGCTATTGCCAAACAATAGCGGAAAATCCATATTCAATATATCATCAGTTGTAAATACTCCTAATGGAAGTTTTTTAAGACGCTGATATGATATTACAATGACTAAATATTAAATTAAAACCTATTTGTTATGGCAACAGAAAAGGCCAAAAAGGCTCCTACTAATTCACAGCAACTGTGGAATGCATTTATTAAAAATGTTGATACCGAATTGAGTAATATCTATACTCAAAAAGTTACCGCTGTTAAATCAGAAACCAAGGAGATGGGTGCTTTTATAAAAAGTGAAGACACCCTTTTTACCAAGGCTGTTGAGCTTGGGGGCCCATTACCGTACCATAAGCTTCCGAACTGGGAGGAAATTTTAAGTGCAAATCCCCAACATCCAGGGCGATTTTATAAAATCATCTTCAGAACCCTCTCAGAGCCGGATGGTACCGGCGAGATCAATAAGGTTAATGATGCTAGCCTAATTCAAGTGCTTCATGATGCATTTCAGCAATCTTATACTGCATTAAGCCCAAAGCCTAACTCAGAAGAAGCATTTGTGGATTGGATTGGTTCGACTATCATTAACTTGGAGGATGCAATTTCAATTAGTCTTCAGTTAGCATTGTTGACTGGGAAAAATGGTTTAAACACGGCTGTTTTTGCTGCTGAAGATTTAGATGATAAAAAAGGTACGTGGAGTTACTTTGAAAAAGCGGCTAGCGGGAAAAGCGGTAAACCTACCGGCATTTGGCCAAGTCATTTCTTGCCAGCTATTCAGGAAATATTAAACGATAAAGGCAAAGAAGAGCGCGATATTGAGCGAGATACGCTTCGAGTAATCAATAAATTAAGAGCGACCGAGTCGTCCTATAATCCTAGTACTGAAGCAGCGGCGAGAAGCTGGGTAGAAGGAAGCATTACTGGGATGAAAACGGATAATGTCCTTGATAATGAGCGTAAGGAGGAATTGATTGCAAACCTGGAAGATGAGATTACTTATTTATTTCCACAGCCGGATAAGTCTTATTTCTACAATAATTTTCAGGGAATCATATTTCAAAACATCTTTGCTCCCCCGGCAGCAGATAAGAAGATGGAGTCTTTACTGGCAGATATAGCGGAACAAGAAGAGAAAATTAAAGCAGCTAACGCAAAGATTAATAAAGACGAGAAAGAACTAGACAGCGGAAAGACGGATGCCAAAGAAGACCAAGGAGACGGCAAAGGTGGTATTGGCCCTGCCAAGCCTCCTAACAAGCCCAAGCACCCTTCTCTTACGGGAGTAAAAGATATATTGGATGATTGGTTTGAGAAAAACGATCCAAGTGTTGATAAGAAAGTTAAAAAAGATCTGGAGAAATCCATTTCCAATGCTATCCAGTCAGCCTTGACTTATAGTTTTGATAATTTAATTGAGCAAGGTAGTCAAGGGGCCTTGATCAGTGCTACGTACAATAGACAAACGATCACTCGTGTGGTTGATTATCTGTCGAATTTGTTGAATGATCTGAATAATGATCTCGACAAAGAGATTCCGGCGAATAAGAAGGCTTCTCTTGATGCAGCCAAGAGTATCACTAGTGCCGCAGTGGCTTATCGGCAGTTTGCCGAAGGTTTGTTGGAGATGCAAGGGGCATTTAACGGAGAGCCGGTTCGAAATACTGCCAATTTTCAGACGGTAGCTGGTTACATGAATTCAGCGAACCCATCGACTAATGAAGCTACTTCGATTCCAGATATTGCACAGTTAATTTACAATGGAATAGGAAAACCCGAGCCTCAGGTAAAAGTAGCAGAAGCGAAAGGTGTGCAAGTAGCTGCATTCTCTGCAGGGTTGCAGACCTCTTTACAGCGCTTATTGCAAACAGAGCAAAAAGCCGCATTAGCTGCGCTTACAAGTTTGGATAATAATGCTTTGAGTGATTTCAATGCCAGATTGAAGAGTTTTGATACGGATGTTGCTGATTATTTCACGAGCCTTACTGCTTACATTCAAGATAGACAAGGGTTTGAGATGGATCATCAAAATTCAGAGCTTATTCAGCAGGCGATGGATAATTTGACAAATATCGCTTCGAATTATTCAGCATCTGCTTAGGCAAAGTTAATGCCCCTCTTAACTTGATTTGAGTAGGGCAAACAATTACCCTTATTCCTATTTTTCAAAAACAATAACTCAATATATAATGGCCACGCAACCAACCAAAGGCAAAGGTACCCAGCCAGATGATTCAAATGCTACCTCCGAGACAATAGCCTTTATCCGAGGATTACATACAAAGTATAATAATGCTAAATTGAAGCTTTCACAGTTTCAGGCTAGCCTCAGTAATCTAAAGATTCAACAAAAGAATATTGGTGAGGAATATACACGGATAAGAACTGATGAGAAGAATGCCCAAAGTCATTTAGAGCAGGCCGAATCTGCCAAAAAGAGTGTGTTAACTGTTCTCCAGTTTTTCCAAACTCGAAAGGAGTCTACAGAAAACCTAGTTAAGTATTCTCATGATGCTGCACAGGCAATGTTTTTATCTCTTTATCAATTGAAAGAGAAAGGACTAGAGCGCGTTGAAGAAATAAAAGCCCTGGTAATAGGGAAAGATAATACGCCACAAGAACTGGGAACGCAAGACAATTTGCATTGGACCCAAATATTTTCGCGTAAAGTTATTGAAGCTGATGCACAAGGTGTCGCTGCTTTTAATGCAGGGGCAAAGGCTGTGCAGGAAGCATTCAATACTTACGTAAGCAATCAGGAAATTCATGCTCGAACGGTAAATTACTATAATCGTTTTATGAAGCTAGAAGCAGAATTACAGAGTATTATCTCATTTAAACACAACGAATTGTCATTGATCAATAAGAAGTATATTATTCTAGATGGCAAAAACAAGGTGATCGAATCACAGGTCAGTGACCTTACAGAGAAGGTCGAGGTACAGTCTTTCATCGTTGCCCAAGCTTTGGATGAGTACAATGCTGCTCAACAAGGGGCTGAGTATAAGTACGTACCACCAACGGCACCAGCGGCTTAAATCATACCTTAGGTGCTCATACCAACTGGGTGTGAGCACCTTTTGTATCGTTCTCCAAGGGCAGGCTATAAATAAGAAAGAATTGCGGCTATCTGTACTCACACCCATACTTCTTATCCTTGCGCTGCTTTTGACGGTTTGCGACCAGGAAAGCACCGCTGATACTTCAGGGGGATCTAGTGATAGTTCAGTGTCTACCAAGCCAGAAACAAGAACAAACACGTCTGGATCGGATACTAATAGCGACAGTCGTCCCAAACAACCGATCAAACGGATACGGCGCCATTTGTACGGAATAGATATTTCTGATGAACAGCGTTACCCCCTCGATACGCTGCATAAATTTCAAGACAGCCTCTCTTTTATTATAGCCAAAGCTACTGGTGGTATGACCTATGTTGATAAGCGATTTAATCAAGCTTATTGGCAAAAAATAAAAGACTTAGGCTTTACTCGAGGGGCATATCATTTTTATTTCGTTTGGGATGATCCGGTAACTCAGGCCCAGCACTTCGTAAGTACCGTAGGTGATTGGGAGGCAGATGATCTCCCTCCCTTAGTTGATTTTGAAGGGCGTAGCTTTCTTAATTTTAATGAACGCCGGGCAGATGGGAAAATGGGCGAGATGGATACTTCCATCTCTATAGAAAGGGTTCAACGTGATTTATTGCATTTTTTGGACACGTTGAAAGCACTTGCTGGCCGCCTACCAATCATTTATGTAAACCAATCAGATGCAGACAAATACCTCAATGCCAAAGCTTTCACTAGTTATCCACTTTGGATCGCTGACCCTTATACGGGGCGTGCCTCGCCACGATTAGCCGGGAGTTGGAATAAATGGGCCTTTTGGCAAAAGGATACCATACAAATTTTAAACAATAGACCTTCAAATACCGATTTGGATGAATTTCACGGAGACTCAGCCTCTTTCCAGCGATTCTTACAGTATACAATCCTTGATGCTGAGAAGGCGTTGCCTATAGTTAAATCGAAACCTGATCCTTCTACGACGCAGCCTGTCGTGAGTAATAAGCAACACGCCGCCACTAGATCCGGGAAGTTATATGGAATTGATATTTCTGATAACCAAAAGTATAGCTTGGATGATTTGCAGAAATTCCGAGATAGTCTATCCTTTATTGTGGTTAAGGCTACTGGAGGTATAACCTATGTTGATAAACGATTTCGTAATGGAGATTGGTCGCGCATCAAAGAGATGGGCTTCACTCGTGGCGCGTATCATTTTTATTATGTTTGGGATGACCCAATAGCACAGGCACTCCATTTTGCCAAGACAGTGGGAACGTGGCAAAGCGATGATTTTCCGCCAATTGTTGATTTTGAAGGGCATAGTTTTTATAATTTCAGCGAAAAGAAGAAAGATATGTCTATTCCTATTGAGCGAGTAGAACAAGAGTTATTACAATTTTTGGAGAAGGTTAAATCACTTACCGGGCGGTTGCCTATGATTTACGTCAATCGATCTAACGCCAATAAATACCTTAGCCTAAAGGCGTTCAATGAATACCCCCTCTGGATTGCTGATCCTAATAGTAATACCACTGAGCCGATTTTACCAGAAAATTGGAAAAACAAAGGTTGGGCAATTTGGCAGCGTGGCTATATTTTTATACCTAATAAGGGAGCAAGTCACACTGATTTTGATGAGTTTAACGGGAATACCTTGACACTCCGGCGTTTTTTGCAGTCGACACGATTACCTTTAGACAATTGATGGTTAGTCAGTATGGCGAGTAGTAGCCACATTAATAGATAATGTTCCGATTATTTGGTTGGCGAGCGTTGATTATTCTTCGTTCTCTTTCAGCATGTTTATAGTTACAATCGCTATAAATGCGGTACAAACAAGCAGTATTAATATTTTGAAAGCACTAAATGTGATTCCCATTTCTTTTACGAAAGTAGACCAGTCTTCAACGTTTCCAAAATAAGGCCCCGCGAGGAGCAAGAGGTGGTAGATTACAACGGCAAAGAGACTACCGAAAACACCTATACCCATTAGCTGGCCCCAAAAGATTGCGGGTTTTTTACTTTTTAACTGAATCCAATAGGAGCCATATTGACGTATATTTTTAGTGAGTGTGGCTGCCAGTACTATGATGAAAAAATAGTATAAGGCAGCAATAAAAATGGAATCTTGCCCTCGTAAACTCGGGAAGACCAAGAGTACTATAGTACAGATAAGGCCCCAGCCAAAACCAGCAATAAGGAGTTGCTTAAGGGGCTTGTTTATGGCTTTGGGAGCTTGGTCCATAGAATTGTGGATTTACTTTCGGAAGTTGTCGGTCTTGAATTAAGTTTTCGCTTACAGCTAGTATCTAACTCTAAGTCTATCAATCATTATATCGGTGTTTTAAGACGGACTTACCTATCACTATCAGATGTTGTAGGTGATGCTACTTCAGTGTTAGCCGCCGTATTTTCCTGCTGCTTTTCAGCCGCCACCACTCCGTGACCTCCTCGCATCTCTTTAACCAGATTGACCAAATAGGTAACTGCGCTGGCTACAAACTTGCCGGGTTCCCCGATAAATTCGGCAATGGCAGCTAACGCACTTCCGATACTTTCCAGTATAACCGTCCATCTTGAAGCTTTCTGGACAGTCTTGCTGGGCTTTGGGTTTAAGTTGAAGAGGGCTCTTATGTATTTCACTAAAGAACTAATAATGGAGATCACCTTTGATATGATCAAGGCAATGCCGTGTGCAGCTATAGCGCCACCCAATCCAGCAATGCCAGTCGCCACGGCAACAGAGGCTTCGAGGCCCGTCAAAAATCCAAGGAGTATTTTTGCTTTGGGGCCCGGGCCATCCTCATTGTATCGACTTATACCTAAAGCGACAGACCGAATTATTTTTGATGCGCCAATAATAATTTGCCCTACACCACCGATAATAGGAATGACGCCAGCTGGTGCCAATACTGCAGAAGTAATAGCACCAGCACCGGCTAAAACGCCGACAATACCAATGCCAATTTGCAGGCTACCTTCAATCGCTAGTGTAACGATGGTGAACCGCGAAGGCTTCTTCATCTGCATGACCAACGGACCTAACCCCTTCGCCTGAATAGGTCCAGACTTTACGGAGCCCACTTTTTTTTGCTGCTGCACGGGTTGCCGTTGCAAGCTCTTACTACCCATGACATCGGCTTCGCGTTCAAGTCCTTTGTCATCATTAATGTTAACACCACCGTGCAATTGTGCTGTTGGCTTTACCCGCCCCTGCTTCTGTTGCACTACGTGCCATGCTTCGTGCGCAAGGTGTTGTTCTTGCCCAGGTGCTACATGAATATTGGAACCCTGAGCATAAGCGTGGGCTTGCATTTGAGCGGGCTTGGAAGAGTTGTAATGAACCTTTACATCATCCATCGAAAGCCCAGACAGGTTCTCAACTCCTGATTTGAGGTTGTTAGGTAAGCCAGTATTATTTTCTTTCTTTTGAACGGGCTGTGGTTGGCTAGCACTGTATTGATTGGCTAGTGCTTGAAACTGAATATTCTGTGCCTGCTTGGAGCCATTTTGCATGACCGTTTGTAACTTTCGCTGCGCAATTATTTCCTCACGGTTGTCTTTAAATTGAAAAGCAGGGGAGGAATCCTCCCTTAGGAAGAACTGGCTGGGAGCAGTATGCTCGTGTTCATTTCCCCGTGATTTCTTGACGTGAGAATGCATGGTGTTTGAATATGGGTATGAAAGTAATAATGCTTTATGGCATACAGAAAAGCTCTACTTCGAGCTTAAAGATAACGATTTTTGCTTAAGGATGGAAAAAGCTCTTAAGTAAATATTGTTAGTGCCTTGAAGCAGTTGAATTACACCTTTTTTATTGTACTGGTTGCTGTTGTCGTCGAAGAACAGAATTTGCTGCTACGACAATGGCATTACGACGTGTTGTCTTAAATCCAGTATCTTTTATTTTGGCCGCGGCCGAATCAAACCGAGCGTCAATGAATCCTTTAACCTCTTCGTCATTATTTAGCCTTACAATATGGTCAACATCAACGTTATGAGAATTAACCGCGCCATAAACCCCGTCAGGGAGATTAACTAAAGTTGTTTCTTGGCCTCTTTGTTGGTCGAGTGCTCTAAAGCGTTTTAATACGCCTCCAACATGTGCATCGTCTGTCAAAACGAGAACGTTCGCGTTATCAATTTGCAGCGGGTCAAACCAAAAGCGATGATCTTGCGCGGCAATGGAATATACAACCACTGTTTTGATATGTGGGTGCTGAGGCATACGCCGATTTGGGTAATCTCCTTCGCTCCCAAACCCAGGGACAGGGTCGTGCATCACAACTTGTAGGTTATTTATTAGATTCCCTGGTCCAACCGGATAACGTTCTTGGATATTCTGCACAGCATAAGCTGCCGCAACCGCATTTCGGCTATGTGCTTTTACACGAAGTGAAATACCTGTTATATGATCCGCTTCGGCATTGCTACGAATTAGAGCAAGTATGTGATCAATTGCGCTTAGATTTTTAGAAATAGATCTATCACCTGAATTTGAAATTCCTCCTAAGCCCATGGGGCCCGCTATTGTGAAAATTCTTTCATTATCTTGGACTCGTTGATAGACCATTGGCAGAATCTGCCTACCGACGAATACAGGTAATCTCATGTGAGGTTTAGAGCGTCTCATTTCTCCTTTATCATCAGGTGTTTTTTCGGTTCGCCAGTGAAGATCACCGCTTCCAGGTAGCTCAATTACAATGTCTCTAATATTCCTAACGCTTGGCAACTCGCCTTGATTCCGTTCTCCACTGGGCGTAATATGGGTGGAATCCTTGGCCTCTACTTTTACGTTTGTCATTTCGTAAATGCGCCTCCTGGCAAAGTCCTGTACCTGCTCAGATTGTGTTGGTGACTGGCCAACTATCATATTTAAAGCCGAGATAAACTGGGTTCCCCCTTGTCTAATATATTCTTGTATAGGATGAGCTAGTATATCATTTACGTCATGATCTCTAGTATGTTGAGTAATAAAATGAGTAAATACAAAATCAGTTAATTCCCTTCCTAATTTCAAAAAGGTATCTCCCTTAGTCGCTAAAAAGTTGTTCCAATCACCGTCGTTTTCTTGTATTATCCTTTGTCTTTCTAACTCTCTTCTCGCAATCTGTTCAAGGCTTTGCCGAAAGTGGTTCTTAGCAAATTCACGAAAGGCTTTGCTATTATCTTCTGTAGTTATCGCCCTGGATAGCCGTGAAAGAGGGCCAGTGGTAAAACCAATCACACTCTTAAAGTCAGACTCTGGCATCCGCTGCACTAGTGCAGCGTTTTTGTCGACTAATTCAAATTCTAGAGGTTGAGAATTTCTAGAAGCTTGCAGAGCTCTACCGCCCATCACATCCGCTTCCCGCTCCAGGTTGCAATCATCATTAATATTCACCTTTCCCATCAGTTGCGCTGTCGGCTTCACTCGCCCCTGTTTCTGCTGTACTACGTGCCATGCTTCATGCGGCAGGTATTTTTCCTGGCCTGGTGCTACATGAATATCAGTGTTCTGGGCGTAAGCATGGGCCTGCATTTGTGCGGGTTTACCCGAATTGTAGTGAACTTTCACATCGTCCATAGCGATGCCAGATAGGTTTTCAACTCCTGTTTTAAGGTTGTCTGGAAGGCCCGTATTGTTTTCTTTCTTTTGAATTGGTTGTTCTGGGGCGGTACTATATTGATTTGGGAGCGCTTGAAGTTGAATGTTTACGGCTTGTTGAGGGCCATTTTGTATCACCGCTTGCAATTTTCGCTGTGCTATGGTTTCTTCACGATTATCTTTAAATTGAACAGCAGGAGGGGTATCATCCTTTTGAAAGAGCTGGCTGGGAGTGGTATGCTCGTGCTCATTTCCCCGTGATTTTTTGACGTGAGAATACATGGTGTTTGAATATGGTTTTGGAAGTACAATGCTTTAAGAACATATTCTAACTCTACTTTATTAGCCTGTTACTTCTCTTTAAAGATATAACAATGTGCTGGGAAATAGAGGTTTGTGTTAGATTGTTATAGCGCCGGGGTTATTGCTGTTGGGCAGTGGTTTTACATTGCACTAAGTATTTCGTACAGTGAGTTCTGCGGTTTGGAAGTGTAGAAAAAAGTAAGTCTCACACCAATTAAGCCAAATCCACCAACTCCATCCACTCCATCTCCAGCACTTCAATTTCTTCTTTTACCGTCGCCAAATCTTTGGATAGCTCCGTAATACGCTCGGCGCTGAGTGTGGTGTCGTTGAAGGCTGCGGTAATATCTGTTTTCTTAGATTCGAGCTTGCTGATCTTGTTTTCCAGTCGCTTGATCTGCTTGCGTTGCTCTTGGGTCAGGCCGGGCTTTTGCTCTTCGACTTCGGCTTTGCGTTGCTGTTCTTCCTTACGTTCTTCACTGCGTTGAGCACGTTCGCGCTCTAGTTGATCAACACGGTATTCGCTGTAAGAGCCGAGGAAGTCTCTGATTTTGCCTTCACCTTCGAAGACAAAGAGGTGATCGACGACTTTGTCTAAAAAGAAACGATCGTGCGAAACGATGATAATACAGCCTGGAAAGTCCATCAGGAAATCTTCCAACACGTTCAGCGTCATGATGTCCAGGTCGTTGGTCGGCTCATCAAGAATGAGAAAGTTGGGGTTTTTCATCAAGACGGTCAGCAGATAAAGGCGGCGGCGTTCACCACCACTCAGCTGGCTGACGAATACGCGTTGCTGGGGGCGGGGAAACATGAACCGTTCCAACAGTTGCTCGGCAGTCAGTTTTGCTCCTTTTTCTAAAGGAATATATTCCGCAATATCTCGGATCACTTCGATCACGGTCTGGTCTTCTTTCAGTTGGATACCATCTTGGGTATAGTACCCAAATACGGTATTTCCTCCTACAACAATCTTACCACTGCTTGGTCTTTCCTCCTGGGTGAGTAGGTGCAAGAAGGTAGATTTACCCACACCATTGGGTCCGGCAATACCTACACGTTCCCCTTTTTTGAATTTGTAGTCAAAGTCTTTGAGGATCAAATTGTCACCATAAGACTTACTGACGCTGTATGCTTCCAGTATTGTTTTGCCAAGGCGCTGTCCTTTGATATCGATTTGTAATTCGGAATCGCGGGAGAAGTCCTCAACTTTGTCTTTGAGTTGTAGTACACTACTTACCCGAGCTTTCCCTTTGGTACCCCTGGCTTTGGGCTGACGATTGAGCCATGCCAACTCCTTTTTGAGAGACTTTTTGTTCTTTTCGTATTCGTTGCCTTCAATCTCAAAACGGGTAGCTTTTTTGCGTAGAAAATCACTGTAGTTACCGCTATATTTAAACAACTCACCCTGGTCTAGTTCTACGATGTAGTCGCACACCCTTTCCAGGAAATAGCGATCGTGAGTAACCATTAATATAGTGAGATTCGGTTGACGCAAGAACTCTTCCAACCATTCAATCATATCCAGATCAAGGTGGTTGGTTGGCTCATCAAGGATGATCAAGTCAGGATCGTCGATAATCAGTCGTGCCAGTGCTACGCGTTTACGTTGCCCACCCGAGAGGTTCTTGATTTTCTTTTGGAGATCATCAATTTTTAGCTTGCTGAGGACCTCTTTGATACGTGCTTCAAAATCCCAGGCACGCAGCTCATCCATTTTAGAGAGTGCCTTTTGCAGGTCGTCTGCTTTATCGGGGATCAGTAGCGCACGTTCGTAGCGCTCGATGGCTTTAAGGATGACGTTGTCTCCTTCAAAGATCGCATCCAGAATAGTTTGCTCTTCTCCAAAATCGGGTTCCTGTACCAGATAATGCATCCTTGCATCGCGGTGGATATAAACTTTTGCTCCCAGCCCTTCAGGCAAATCTACGCCACCGGCAACCCGCAAGAGCGTAGATTTACCTGTACCATTCTTTGCGACCAGGGCTACTTTGTTACCCTTGTTGACGGGAAGACTAATCTTGTCGAATAAGACTTTTTCGCCGTACGATTTGGAAACGTTCTCTAGTTCAAGATAAATCATAGATTGCTATGCTGCTGTTCCGACCGGAAGATTATTTGCCATAGTAAGGAGGTTTAGGGAGTTCGCAAAAAAATAACCTACACACTTTGCAATGCTCTTTCCGTAGGTTACTTATTTCGTCATCCCTTATCTACGACCACCGGAGCGACCACTACCGCCTCGCCTGTCGCTGCTGCCTCCGCGTGGGTTTCTACTGCCGCCACGGGAGCTACCTCCACGGCCACGACCGCCGCCGCCACCTCGGCCACCTCGAGAAGGAGGATTGCCAACAGGAATACCTTCTGGTAAAGGCATCCGACGTACTTCCATGTCCATCATCTCTTCGATACGACGAAAACGACCACGGTCACCACGGCTGATAAACGTTAGGGCAACACCTGAAGCATCCGCACGAGCTGTACGCCCAATACGGTGCACGTAATCCTCAGGATCTGGTGGTACATCGTAGTTGATGACCACATCAATTCCTTTAATATCAATACCTCTCGAAAGTACATCTGTAGCAACTACAATCGGTACTCTTCCGCTTCGGAAATCCTGGAGGGCTTCTTCACGAGCATTTTGGTCCAGATCAGAAGAAATAGCAGCTACGGTCAGTCCTGCCCGTTGTAGAGCGGTATTGACTTCGCGGACTTTTTTCTTGGTACTGGCAAAAATGATGGTTCGTTGTAGGTTCTTTTTGCCTTGTAATAGGTGAGCTACCAGTTTTACCTTGCTTTCATCCTCCAATTCGTAAGCGCCTTGGAGAATGTTTTCGGCAGGTTTAGAAACGGCCACATTGACTTCGACGGGCGTATTATTGAATAAATCCCGAGCGAACTTGCGAATCCGTTGTGGCATGGTTGCTGAAAACAGCAAAGTCTGTCGCTTTTTGGGCAGATGGGAGGCTATTTTCAGAATATCGTGCACAAAACCCATATCAAGCATACGATCCGCTTCATCGAGGATGAAGTGGCGAACTTGGCTAAAGTCTACATAACCCAGATCCAAGTGGGCGATCAGGCGACCCGGGGTCGCTACAATCACAGGAGCACCTGTTTTTAGAGCTTTGCGTTCTTGGTCCATTGAGCGGCCATCGCGGCCACCATAAATGGGAATAGAGCTAACGGGGGTAAAGTAGGAAAAGCCTTCCAGTTGACGATCTACCTGCTGTACCAGCTCTCGGGTAGGGCCGATGATAAGGGTGTCCGTTCCTTTATGAGGCTCAGAAGTATAACGATTAAGGATGGGCAGCAAAAAAGCTGCCGTTTTACCGGTACCGGTCTGGGCACAACCCAGTAGGTCTTTCCCTGCCATAATCGCAGGGATAGCTTGTTCTTGTATTGGGGTAGCTTCAGTGAAGCCCATGGCGTCCAATCCCTCCATGAGTGTTGCGCTAAAACCGAATTCTGTAAACTTCAAGGTGTTACTGTTTCTTTTTCCCCGCGAAGATACGGAGAATTAAATGGATATGAATAGCTGTTTTAGTATCCCGATTTATTAGCGTTCCGTAAACGGCCAAGGCTAAGTCGTTGACGCCGGGAGCTAATAAACAGCTTCATATAAAGGAGTAACGATGAGAAGGCAAAGATGTTTTCTTTTTGATAGCGCGGTGGTGCGCCGTAGGCAATGCCAGTTGGCATTTTAACTAGGGTAGGATAGGCTACGTGAGAACGGATTAAACAGAATTTTAACGGTCAATCATTTAAAAACCGCGTCAATCCTATTTAATCCGTCAAATCAGTATGCTATCAAGTGTTAACCTATTTTACGACCATTACTCTCACCGTTCCGAAGGCATCACCATCGAAAAGTACGAGCTGATAGAGGCCGGGAGGTAAGAACTGCAAGTCAAAAGAATGACGTAGTTCAAAGCCTGGTTTTGTCAACTGTTGCTGTACAACCAGCGCCCCTGCACTGTTGAATACTTTGCAAGTGAGTTTGCTACCCGTGGTTTGTGCCAGCACCAGCTCAAACTGCCCAGTATTCGGGTTGGGGTACACCTGAAGGTTTAAACTAGGGTCAGCAGCGGTAAATACGCCTACCAGAATGCTGATAAAAGCTTCCGTTGCACAATCATTGGCATCTAGGACTGTCACCTGATAATCGCCCGGAGGCAAGTCCGTGAAGATGTTTGACGCCTGGAAAGTGCCACCATTGAGGCTGTATTCGTAAGGTGCTGTTCCGCCCGTTACCACTGCGCTGATGCTGTCGGTCATGGTATTGAGCACCAAGTTGAGAGCATCGGGTTCGGTAATCGTAATGACACTTGTTGTGAACATTGTCCCTGTAGCATCTTCCACCATCGCGATATAATCGCCAGCAGGAAGGCCTCCAAAGGTGTGCTCTGTTGTGAAGTTTTCGCCATCTAAGCTATACATGTACGGCGCAATGCCGCCACTGGCGGTAACGCTCAAGCTACCATCTGCATCGCCAGAACAAGTGACATGGTTGACCACTTGACCACTGGCGAGTAGGCTATTAACAGCAACAATTGCCTCCATAGCCACGGCACAACCGTTTTCGTCGCGGACACTCACTTGGTAAATGCCGTCAGGAACATCTGTAAAGGTATTCTCCGCCTGGAAGTTCTGGCCATCGATGCTGTACATCAAGGTGCCGGTTCCACCACTAGCGGTGACGGTAACGGTAGAGCCATCAATCATGACCATCATATTTACCAAGGTAGGGTTGGTGATGGTAATGTTATTGGTGGTTTGGGTGAAGCCTTCGTCATCTAGTACCGTAATCATGTAAGTTCCCGGGCCGAGATTGGTGAATAAAGCTTCACTTTGATAATTCTCTCCGTCGATGCTGTACTGGAAAGGTGGGGTGCCTCCCTGTACTTCTGCCAGAATACGTCCATCATTGACATTGTAACAGGTAATGTCGTTGGCCAAAGTAGCACTCGCGACAAGCGAGTTGAACAATACGGTAGCATTCAGCGTAATGGTACAA
>NZ_JBOEFX010000171.1:0-488 GCF_050633125.1 Lewinella sp. | reverse complement strand
ATGCTGATGGATTCTGATTGGGGTGATGCGAGCATGTTCCTGTTCCAGGGCGGTTTCGATCCTGCTGCTCCATGTGAGAACCTCATTGGATCTTCTGATGATGCGTTTGTACCTGGTGGCAATATTTTCGATCCAGCATTACGTATGAGCCTGCCATTATTACCAAATACGAGCTATACCTTGGTAATTACCAACTGGTCTACGGTTGGTTTTGGTGACTGGACCGTTAGTATCTATTCTGATAACAATACCGGAGTATCTGGTGCAGGATTTACTTCTGTAGCGATTGAAGATACCCGTGATTTGGTATGTGAAGACATCGACTTCGTCCACTTCCAGACACCTCAGTCTTGGATTGCTGGTGCTGATGGTGTACTGGACTTCAATGCTACGCGCAACACCTTCTTTGGAGGAAGCACTGCTGCATTGAATGCATTCCTTGAGAAGCTTGGCCATACTGGCATCCCAGTAGTTGGAGACAACTGTGG
>NZ_JBOEFX010000170.1:0-4475 GCF_050633125.1 Lewinella sp. | reverse complement strand
TTATTGAAGTTTCCGCTAACTCGGGCTTGGGCGCAGGCCGAGGAACGAGGCTTGTCGCCCAAGCTAAGTTCTGCTCAGTTCTAAATAATTAACTCAACCAATTTTATTGTGTCTTCTGGTCTTGGATGACCTATAGCCCTTAATAACAACTTCAAACTATCCTCAGTATCTGTTACATCATTAAAGGTATTGACAAGTCTCAATAGAAAATAATAGAGCTCATTTTCTACGTCTACGCCAATACTTTCTATTACCTTATTTTCTTGAACAGCAATAACAAGGAATGCATTTCTTGCAGGCTTGTACTGTACTACGATTTGTGTTGGATATTCAAATACTCCTTTAACCTTTGATTGGTCATATATATTAAATTTATCATTAGCTAAATTTAGTCTACTTTCAATTGACATTATAAACAATTCAGCTAATTCTATTGCCTCTTTAACTTCGGACCTTTGAGGTTTTTCGTAATAATGTTCTAATTTATTTCGTAAAGTTCGGACACGAGAAATTAATCCAGCGGGAGCTAATTTTAGGCATTGAATAAGTCGTAATTTGTAAGGTAAATCAACACCATTTTCATCAGATAAATCAATAATCTTCCCTGCTGCTTTTGGTAAATTTGAATAGTCTATTCCATATGTTTTCAATGTAATATCGATCTGACAATCAATACCTCTTTTAGCATTTGTCAAGGCATTAATCAACCCCCTATCACCAGCTGAGGCATCCTTCAAATCTAACTTTGCGAATCTCAAAAAATCTCTAGAAGAAAAGTCAAATTTATTTTCAACCTTAAGAAGTTCTCCATCTACCTCAATCAGTGTCTGACCTAAATCAATCTTAAGTACTTTGAAAAAATCTAATATATTCATACTTCTTACAGAGCTTTTGTATAGCAATACTACCTACTGGTAATGAATTTGATCTGGATATTAGTTCCGTTTCCTCACAAATTTATGCTTTTTGAATGTTTCTTAATTGAGCAGAACTCCTAGCCTAGACGCAGTAGCCGGAGCTTGCGGAGGCTATTGTCGACTAGGCAAAGATGGGCGCTTTTTATTCATCTTAAACATGAGTACAGATAGTTATGTATCGTTGGGAGAATTAATATATTTGAAATAGTCTTCCTGTGTTAAATTCACTTTAAATATACGTTCAAATTCGTCTTTGTAATATGTATACGCTCCTCTTACAATAACCATAGAAGTAATCAATAGAGCAACAAATACAACAGCATTCCAAAGGACAAGATACCATGTAACCTCTCTTGCTAGAAAACAACTACCGCATATTAGCATGAAAATCAAAAAATTAACCCTATCATTTGGAGGAGAATAACTTGTATTCATTATATCTATAATGTCTTCGTTGTCAACACCGCTCTTAATAATATCTACAAAGTTTTCTTTTCTAGCTTTGTTCTGAGATACGCCTAAATTTACATCATCGCCAATAAGATGATCGATATATGGCGACTCCTTTATGGATTTTCTTTCAGTTTCATTCAAATACTTAACAGCTAAAATATCTGACATAACCTCTGCTAAAAGTAATGAATCATACTTTCTAACTGCCCAATAGTATCTAGCCTCAAACAATATCAAAGCAAAAACGAATAAAGCTACGAAGAAAGAAAGAAGGCTTATTTCTATATTTAAGAAGAAAAAAATAAATGAAAGTATAAAAAGAGTGTTTTTAAAAACAAGTTGCCTTTCAAAAAACAGAGAAATCTCTGACGAATGAAAAAATTCGTGCAATAGTTTAAACCGTGTAAATGGCCTCATACCCTCTGGTGAATCAGGCACAAATACTACAGTACCAAACTCACCCGTAAAGACTTTTGCATTTTTTGGAAATTCTTTCGCTTTATTCCTTTTTACTTCGAAGAAATAAGTATTCTCTTTGATATTATCCTCATACCAGCTTTTAATGGAAGATTTTTTTCTCTCCAAATAATTATCTAGGTTAAACTTTACTGCATTTGCGTTAATATATTCTGATATATCATGTTGAATAAAAGTACAGTCTTTATATTGGCTAATAAAATTATATGATGCTCTAGTATGAAAATATTGAGAGAGATAATAAGGAATTAAGTTGTAATAAAAATTTATCAAAAATCCTAAAAATAGCAATACAAACTTACATAAAATATTGCCTTCAGCAACACATAAAAAGATTGGAAAGTATAGCAAGAAAGGCCAGCGAACTTGTACATCAACTATCCATTGTATAGCTAGTTTTAGATAAACCATTATTCCTCTTTAGACAAAACTTTCTTACATATATTCGATTGTCTATCTCTTCCAAGAGAAGCTAACTCAGACTTATTCTGGATTACTTCCTGACGTAGCTTTTCAATACTATCCTCTAAAGCTTCTACTTTGCTACTATTTTCATCATTTCGTGATTTCCGCACTTCATATATCTGTACCGCTAGAGAAGTGAAACTAATAATTATGGATAGAGTTTCTAAAATAATTTCCGAAGTTGGCAGATCATATCCACCTTGGTTCGATGATAGATCTATTTTTTCATCCTCAGCAGTCGTAAATTCATTCGCAATTAGAATCTGAAACATTGCATCACCAACAATGTCTATTTCTTGAGAACCCACAAATCTAGAGATAGTCTCAGTTCTATCAACTAATTTACCTTTCATTATAACGCCTTTACGTGAAATTTAAATTTCGATTATCACTGGATTCTCTCCATCAGACTTGCGATTTTTTTTAAATGTTTTGGAATCGAATTTATTCACAGCATCCATATACCTCTTATACAGATCGATGAATTTATCTCTTCCTTCTGGGTCATTATTTTCGATCCGGTCTTTTATCATAGACTGAATAAACTCCCTGGATCCTTTCCATTCTTTAAAAACTTCTACAATCCTAAGTCTTTCTGTATCATAAAACTCGAGTATCTCATCTCTTAATGAGAGTAACTCAATCCCCCTATTCTTCAGCTGCTTCGCCACAACGTAGGTATCCATTCCTTTGTGACTTAACTCATAGACTACTTCAGCTAGCCTCGTTACTTGCGCTAAACCGTTTCCAGTGTGACTATTCGTTGGAGTTCTATTATCCATAAAATATTTTTTATGCGACAGCTTTTGTCATCAAATCATACACATTTGCACTATCCTGTTGAAGCCGATTCCGAAAAGCTCTTACATCTTCTAACAGATGATATGAAATGCCAAATACAAGGCATACATGTACTATAAATCTTTGCCATCTGCTGAGTTTGGCAGTAAAACTAACACATTTCGCATAAAACGCTTTGAAATCACTAGAGAGAACAAAATCACTCGTGATTAGGCACTCTTTTCTTTCGATTGATCGGCCTTTTAATGCTAAAGATTCATTTTGTTTAACTCGATATTCATCGATCTTGGAAATTAATTCTTTCTCAGCCTCATCTATTTTTTTAATCTTCTCGTTGGCATTCCATGTATTGAAACCCCACATTGCAAGAAGAGATACAGGAAGGGCAATAGCACCAATAGACATCCAACTCAAACTTCCAATCCCAGTACTACTGACTGCAAGCGATGTACCAGCTGTTGCTGTCAGAGAAGTGCCTGCAGAAACAGCTGTAGCTTGTGCTACTCCAATCGCTACTCCAGCTCCGACGGTTAGGCCAGCAACTGTAATACCTAAAGACTCAGAATACGAAAGTTTACTAACAGCATTGAGATATATCTGCTGCTCCGATAGATTTAGTTCTAGAAGGTTTTTTCGACCTTTCCTGAGAGATTGCTTGAGAAGCTTGATGATTATTTTATCATCTTGACTTTTCTTAAAATAAATTGTTCTTAACCCTTTGATCGTTTGCATAGTTTTTTGCTGACTGTCCACAAAAGATCTGAAATGAGTCACTGCATCATCTCTTAGGGAAGCAAGCTGCTTATGCTCCTTCTTTGCAATCTCAAAAGTTGTGTGATACTGCGCTAGGCGTTTTTCAATTCTTTTTTTTGCACCAAATGATAAAATATTTTGAATATCCACGATAATGACAATTTTGGTTTTAAGTATTGAATGCAAACGATTAAATATAATAGAAAAGTATTAATAAGCCAACTTAAACTAGCTTTCTTAATAATGATTTAACATTGCGCCCATCTCAAGCCTAGGCGACGTGCGTAGCAAAGCGAAGCATGTGCGTCCTAGGCAAAGATGGGCGCAGACTTTTTTTCAACTCCTTTCAAAGATACTCTAGCTTCAATAAGCTTTCACATTCTTTGTTTCACTTCATTCTATTTCTATACAAACCAATTATTAGTTTAAATCAGAAAATAGAATCGTATCTTGATTGCCAGTCTTTTCGTAAAAAATAATCATCCGATTCCTTTGATCTTGATCATAGTGATAGTACTTGATTGTATCAAATTTTTCTTGGGCGTTTTGAGAGTGATAGGAAGCTGCTAGTTTATTTTGAAAATATCGATAGATGCTATCTAACTTTCC
>NZ_JBOEFX010000169.1:0-3329 GCF_050633125.1 Lewinella sp. | reverse complement strand
ACTCACCAATACTACCTTGTGGAAGCAGTTCTCCATGTTTTCCAAGAATGTAAACAAAAGTATTATTGATAGGGCGACCTATTGGCACCGGTCCATCCTCAATTATACTTCCTTTTGGAAAGTATTTTACTAAAGAGGTTACGGTATTTTCTGTTGGTCCATATGCATTATAAAAATCATACCGGTCAACAAACTTACCTACCAGAGATGCCTTGCATTCTTCTCCACCTGACACGATTCTTCTCAAACTGTTTTCACCCTCAAATTCTATTCCTTCCAAATAAGATGGAGTTGCATCAAAGTGTGTAATCTGTTGATCTACTAGATACCGTGCCAACATAGAGTTACTGGTAAGTACTTCTTTATCAATAATCACTAAGGCTGCACCACTAAAAAGAGCCAACAAAATTTGTTCGATGGAAGCATCAAAAACATGAGTTGAGAACTGCAAAATACGCTCGGTCTCATCTATATTAAACAAACGTTTTTGAGAATAAATTAAGTTTACAACACTTTGATGCTTTACAATCACTCCCTTAGGACGACCTGTTGAACCTGAGGTATAGATAATATATGCCGGAGCTTTAGAAGTCGTCTTTCTAAATGTAAAAGATGTTGTATCAGAATCCTGCATCTCAGCCATCGAAAAGTTCTTGACTCCATCAAAAGAATAATCTTCCTCCGTTAGTAATACTTTAGCATTACTGTCTCTGAGGATATATTCAATTCTGTCTTTAGGTTGTTCTTTGTCTAATGGTAAATAAATAGCCGAAGCTTTTAATATCCCCAGAATCCCAACAATCATATCCATAGAACGTGCAAGCATTAGCCCTATAACTGTGCCTTCTTCAATGCCATTATCAATCAGAAAACCTGCCAGTTGATTTGCTCGATTATTTAATTCCTCATACGTTAGTTCCAATTCATTATGAACCAAAGCAATATGTTGCGGTGTTTTCGAGACTTGCTCTTCAAAAATGTCAATAATACTCTTCTTATCCGGGTAGGCTGCTACAGTATCATTGAAGTCAAATAAAAGTTTGTTTTTTTCTGCTTCCGATAATATATTTATTTCCGAAATCTTTTGAGTTGGATCATCGCACACCTCTCTAACAATATGCTTGAAATAGGAAACAAATTTGCTAATACTTGATTTTTCAAAAATTTCGGTTGAGAAGTTCAAGGTTAATAAGATCTCATCCATTAACTCTGTGGCTGTTAAGGTAAGATCAAACTTTGCAATCACTTGTTCTTCTTCATAAGCTTCAAGTCTTAAACCAGGCATTTCCAAATCTATTTCCTCAAAATTTTCAAAGGAAAACAGAATATCGAACAAAGGATTACGGCTTGTATCTCTTTGTATTTGCAAGCTTTCTATAAGGTCTTCGTACTGATACGACTGGTTTTCAAGACAGCCAAGAGTGTTGGCTTGAACTTCCAATAAGAATTCAGTAAAATTAAGTGAGCCTTTGGGATAGTTTCGAAGAGCCAATGTATTGATAAAAACACCGATAATTTCTTGCAAATCTGCATTTTCCCTACCGGCTGTAGGAATTCCAATAATGATATCTTCCTGATTGCCCAGCTTACTCAAAAGAATATTGAAGATAGCCAATAGGGTCATAAACATAGTCCCGCCATGCTGTTTGGTGATCCTTCTTAATTGGACTGTGTCTTCTTTTCCAATTGAAAATTCAACCCTGTCTCCTTCAAAACTCTTTACTTTTGGCCTGGGAAAATCATAAGGTAATTCCAAAACGGTTATTTCATCGGAAAACTGATCGAGCCAGAATTGTCGCTGATTGGCTAAACCGGTCTGATAGTCTTCTCCTTGCTGCCATTCAGCAAAATCTTTGTATTGCAATCGTATCCTCGAAAGTTCTTCTCCGCCATACAAGACCATAAAATCCTTTATTAGATTCCCCTGTGAAGTTCCATCTGAGATAATATGATGCATATCTACCATTAAAATATATTCTTGCTGCCCTGTTTTTATAAGACCAACACGCAACAGTGGGGGATGCATCAAATCAAAAGCTTTTATAAAATCATCAACAATCGGTTGAGCTTCTGTAGGTTCAGCTTCAAAATAATCAAGGGTAAAATCAACCTCTTCCAAAATTATCTGAACCAATTGTCCATCAATGATTTGAAAAGAAGTTCTAAAACTTTCATGATGATCAATTAACTTTTTAAAAACGCTTTCCATTTTCTCTATATCCACCTCACCGTGCAGTTTTACAAACTGCGGCATATTATAAGCCAATGACTCCGGATTGAACTGGTTTAAAAAGTACAGTCTTTTCTGAGCTGATGATGTAGCATAATAATCTTTTACTGGAGCAACTTCAATCTCAAAGCCCTGGAGAAATGTAATAAGAGTCTTCTTGTTTTCCTTTATTAAATGCTGAAGCTCGAGAGTTATAATTCCAGGCGGGGCTTTAACTTTTAGTTTGTTATCATCAACATAAAGTTTTACTCCTAGATTAATAAGGGAGGTAAAGAGTTCTAATGCATTCATATATTAAAATTTGATTGTTAGAAATTGTGTAGCCGAAGAAACTAAAAAGAAAATTCTTCGTTGTCACCACCAATAATAAGGTTGGCTTCGTTCTTTTGAGTCACTAATAGGAATGAAGCCAGATCACGTACAGTGCTTATTTGAAATAATATGGTGAGTGGCATTTCTTTTTTAAATTCTTTATTTATTTTATTGATCAAAATCATGGCTCTTAAAGAATGGCCTCCCATCTCAAAAAAACTCTTGGTAACACTAATATTTTTCTTGTTTAATTGTAATACCTCGGCCCAAAATTCAAGCAACTTCTCTTCGGTTGGATTGGAAGCACCTACATAATCCTCCCCTATTGTTAGTTCCGGATCAGGTAATGCTTTACGGTCCAGTTTGCCGTTAATAGTTAATGGAAAACTTGTTAAATGAACAAAGAAATGAGGCACCATATAGTCTGTAAGCCTGTTGAGTAAATAACTTCTTAACTCGCTTACTGAAACCTCTGAATCCGAGACATAATACGCCACCAAAAAGGTATCATTATCTTTCTCCAAAGTGGTAACCACAACCTCTCCTATTTGTTCGAAACTTGCTAACTGATTCTCGATCTCACCCAACTCAATTCGAAACCCTCGAATTTTTACCTGATTGTCCATTCGTCCCAAATATTCAATATCACCATCTGGTCGCCATCTTACCAAATCACCGGTTTTGTAAATTCTTTGACCTTCTATAAATGGATTGTCAATAAATTTTTCACGGGTCAGTTTTTCATCATTCATATACCCTATAGCCAAAGGAGCTCCTCCGATACATA
>NZ_JBOEFX010000168.1:9080-9409 GCF_050633125.1 Lewinella sp. | reverse complement strand
CAACGTGAGCAATAATGGCAATGTTGCGCAGATCTTTCATATGGTAATTATCACTTTGGGGAAGTAACCAAAACTGGATTATTTCGATTACCACCAAATCGGGCGCGAAGGTAACCCTTTTTAGGTACTTTTAGGAGACCTTGGTGAAAATAAATTTCCTTGCTAATGTTTTTTAACTATTTGATAACTAGCTTGTTGAGAAGAAACAATGCTAAATCACGGGTGATTCCTGACAAAAGTTTGCGAAAATGAATTTTACCAAATATTAAGGTGCTTATTACCAATTTAGGAGAAGTTATCTTGTTGTTGTCCTTTGTTGAGATTAACCA
>NZ_JBOEFX010000168.1:0-9061 GCF_050633125.1 Lewinella sp. | reverse complement strand
AAAGGCCGCCAACTGTGCCCTGAATTCATTATCAAGTTCAGCGTTAATGATTCCTTTGTCTGCATTAAAGTTTTTTCCAAAAGAGGGTAGCGAAAAACCAGCAAGAACATTGCTGTTCATAAACTTGAATTTATTGAGTGCAATATCCAGTACTGTTTGCCCCCCACGACCGCCCGGAGAAGTAGCTAATAATAGCATAGGTTTATTGCCCCATACATCTTTTTCTATGCGAGAAATCCAGTCAAAAATATTCTTAAAAGCAGTGGTATAGGCTCCGTTGTGTTCGGCAAAGGAAATGATGATACCGTCACTATCACGAAGGTGAGCTTTAAATTGAAGTGCTTTCGCAGGAACCCCCTTTTCCTTTTCTCGGTCAATACTGTAAATAGGCATTTCAAAATCATTCAGATCAAGGAGATTTACCGCTGCATTCTCTATTTGCTGAGCTGCAAAAAACGCCAACTGCTGGTTGATGGAATGTTTGCTATTACTGGCGCCAAACGCCACTATCTTGGGTTGATGATTCATGAATAGTTATTAATGAAAAAACAATGTTGATACATCTATTAAGCAAACAGTATTGTTCTGAAAAGAGTTTTGCGATTATTTGACTTGTCCTAAGCCGGACTCCTTACCTTTGTCATTTATTCCTTAAAGCAACCGTCCTAAATATTATGCGTTACTTCCTGCAGCTTTCTTATGATGGTACCGATTATCGCGGCTGGCAGCGCCAGGACGGCGTAGTCAGTGTGCAGGAGACCCTGGAGGATGCCATGCGTAAGGTTTTAAAAATTCCGATAAATATTATTGGTTGCGGGCGTACGGATGCTGGAGTACATGCTAGTAATTATATTGCTCATTTTGATGGCGATATAAGTATGACACCTCGATTGCTAACCAATTTAAATTATGCTTTGCCGGAGAGTATTGCTGTACATCAATATATGGAAGCAGAAGCCAGTTGGCATGCTCGATTTAGCGCTACAGAGCGAAAGTATATTTACCGGATACACACTAATAAAAATCCCTTTCTTAGTCGATTTAGCACTTGCTTTTCTTGTGAACCCAAAGACTTAGACTGGAAAAGTATGGAGGCTGCACTAGAGGTTTTGCTTCGTTATGAAGAGTTTAAAAGCCTTTGTAAGGCTCCTGATCGCCATAAGACCACTAATTGCACCATTACCTCTGTAGCTCTACATGGTACAGGGACGGATCAATTTTCTTTCCACATTTCTGCCAATCGTTTTTTAAGAGGAATGATTCGTATTATCGTTGCACAACTCCTTGATGTAGGTGTGGGAAAAGAGAGTGTAGCTGACTTTGAAAGTCGGTTGGCAAGAAGTGAACGCCCTCGTTACTTCAAATTGGCTCCACCAGAAGGTTTAAGTCTGGTGGAAATCAAGTACCCGTTACCAACGTAAAGTTTTTTTTATTAAAAATAAATATTTTTTGTTTTTAAAATAATTTTCCTTTACCTTTACGCTGTAATCAAAGGGAGTGACGTCCATAAGATTACTCAGAGGAAAATTCCCTCGTTTGTCGACGAGAATAAATCAGTGTTTTTTTGCGTATTGCTTGGCTGTTTCTCTTCCAGAGAGCAGATGTAGACGCACGTCTCATTGTGGTCATTAGGCTAGGGGCGGTTTTGGCGACCTGGCTGAGGGTGGGCCCTCCACTTGGGGCTCTTGTACCCACTCCATACCTCTTTATATTTTCTCCCAATGCAAATCTATGGCTACTCATCTCTTTCTGGTGGCGACTCGTCGATTTACACTGTTAACCCAACAACATTCCACCGATATTGTGGTCATTGTTATAAAATCACACCGACAGTTATGAAAAATATGATTACTCTTTTGCTGTTAGCCATGGGCTTTCTTGCACAATCGCAATCAGCGAGTATCAAAGGCCAATTGCAAGATCCTGATGGAGAAGCCGTTGTTTTCGCTAATGTAGCCCTCTATAATTCTACTGATAGCACCTTGGTAAAAGTGGAAACTACTGATGAAGCAGGAGTTTTTAGAATCCAGGGCTTGTCTCCTGGATCCTTTAACCTTTCTGCTACTTACGTAGGTGCAGCCGATCTTTGGCAGAATGAAATAGCACTGAGCGATGGACAACAGCTTGACTTGGAGATACTACAGTTTACTTCTACTTCCGTAGAACTAGAAGAGGCCACGGTCACAGCAACAAGAGCCCTGGTTGAAGTTAAGCCAGATCGCACCGTTTTTAATGTTCAGGGTACCATTAATAGTACAGGAGCTGATGCGATTTCTCTCTTGCGTAAAGCACCAGGAGTTACAGTCGATAATAATGATAATATCAGTGTTTTGGGAAGAGCTGGCGTACTTTTATATGTAGATGGGAAGCGCCTCCCGCTCACTGGCCAGGATCTTACTTCTTATCTGCAAAATTTGCAAGCAGATCAGATTGATCATATCGATATTATTTCTAATCCAGGTGCTAAATACGAAGCAGAAGGTAATGCAGGAATTATCGATATCCGTTTGAAGAAAGACAAAAACCTGGGAAGTAATGGATCAATTAGCGGAACATACAGCCAAGGCCAATACGCACGTATGAATGGAAGCGCCAGCGGTAACTATCGTAATAAGTGGATGAACTTATTTGCAACGGCAGGAATTAACGACGGAGAAGTCTTCAATGATATGGACTTCTTTAGCACGCAGAACGGTATTCAGCTTGATGAAACGAACCGCATGCGTAATAGTTGGCAAGGGCTGAATGCTCGCCTTGGAACCGATTTTTTTATTAATGATCAGCATACCATTGGCTTTCTGGTCAGTGTAAATGATTTCTCTGGGGAGCATAGAGGGTATAATCGCATTGCCATCGCAAACTTGGAAACACCAAATTCAATTGATAGCATTCTTGTCTCTGATAATATTTCAATGGATACCCGCCAGCAACAGACCTACAATATCAACTACCGTTATGACAATCGCAAAGGGCGCACTATCAACTTAGATGTAGATTACGGTAACTATGATAACGATAGCGACCGCTCTCAACCTAATCGTTACTATGATGCACAAGAACAAGAACTACTTACAGAAGTTATCAACGCTTTTAATACACCGACCCAGATTGATATCTATACCGCTAAACTTGATTATGAGGAGGATGTTCTTGGTGGGAAACTTGGCCTAGGTACTAAATTGAGTCAGGTTTCATCGGACAATACTTTCTTGGTATTCGATATTCAGAATGGCGTTTCTGTGAGGGATGATCAATCTTCTAATATTTTCGACTACCGCGAAAATGTCTACGCAGGCTATGTCAGCTTTACACGACCAATTAACGAGAAGTGGAATTTCTCGGCAGGCTTGCGGGCAGAGCAAACGGATGCGGAAGGTAACCTCCAGCCTTTCGATGAAGATTTACAAGAGCCTCCAGTAATCCTTAACTACTTAAGCTGGTTTCCTAATGCAGGCCTAACTTGGCAGGTAGCTCCAACGCATAGCCTCTCGCTTAACTATGGCCGCCGGATCAACCGTCCCGACTACAATGTACTCAATCCTTTCAATAATCAGTTAAGCCAGTTGTCTTACGAAAAAGGCAACCCTTTCCTGCAACCCGAAATTGTTAACAATGTAGAATTAAGCTATACCCTCAAGTATCGCTATAATTTCAAGGTGGGTTACAGCAGAACGATCGACCAAATTACACGTCTCATTGCTCCGGATGAAGAGGATGACCGCGCGAATTTTATTTCTTGGGAAAATCTGGCTGATCAGACGATCTACAGCATGAATATTAGCGCTCCTTTTCAGGTAATGGAAGGTTGGAACTCTTACGTCAATCTTAGTGCTTCTCATCTAAATAATCAGGCCGATTACGGTGATGGGGCTATCGTAGATGTGCAAGTATTCACTTACTCTATTTATCAACAGCAAACCATTGATCTACCCGGCGGTTTCAAAGGAGAAGTTTCCGGTTATTATTCTGGTCCTGGAGTTTGGGGTGGCGTTTTCAAATATGAATCCAGCTGGAGTTTGGACTTAGGGCTGCAGAAGAAATTCCTCAATGACCAACTCAATGTGCGTCTTAGCGCCAGTGACCTTTTCTATGAAACAGGTTGGGATGGTGTCTCCGAATTCAATGGCTTGATATCATCCGGTGGAGGTAACTGGGATAGCCGTCGTGTCAGCTTGAGTATGAGCTATAATTTTGGTAACCAAAATGTAAAATCACGCCGTCGTAACACAGGTCTGGAAGATGAAGCCAAGCGTTTAGGCAACTAATAGCATCTACTTGTAATAGTTTTCTTTAGAAAGTCTAGTCTACGGAGATTGTTTCAAAATAGAAAAAAGTAGCGTGAGGTTTGCTATGAAAAATGACTAATTGTAGTCCTTCATAGCAAGCCTCAACTTGTTTTATAGAATAAAATCAACTCCTTCCTTTACCATCTTTTGATAATTTTCAGTATTAAACTGGTATAAAAAGGCCCCCTTTCGTGATCCAGATTTGTCCTTTTTGTCTAGTTTGTCTAATAGTCCCATTGAAAGGATTTTTTTGCGAAAATTGCGGCGGTCTAGCTCTTTTTGATAAATGGCCTCGTAGAGGAGTTGTAGTTGTGGGATGGTAAATTTTTCTGGCAATAATTCAAAGCCAATAGGGCTGTACCTCGCCTTGGTGCGTAGCTTATCCAAGGCATCTTGTACCATTATGTTGTGGTCAAGCATCAAGGAGGGGATATCCTTTAAGTCAAACCATCGTGCCTGATGAGTTTCAACCTTGTTAAGTGCTTCGTCTTCCAGATGAATCAATGAAAAATAAGCCTGAGATATTACCCTCGCTCCGGGGTCACGCTCCGGGTCACTGTATAGGGCTAGTGGGTCTAAAAAAATATTTTCCAACCCGGTATGCTCTTGAAGTACCCTTGTTGCTGCATCGGAAGTACTCTCTTGTTCTTGAACAAAGCTACCAATGACTGACCAGGCACCTAAAAAGGGCGCTATTTTTCGCTTGAAAAGCAGTAGCTGTAGTGTTGATTGGTTAAACCCTAAAATGATACAATCTACCGCCACTAATATAGGTTTGGCGTGGCTATAGTATCGCTTCTTATGTAAAAAATCCATAATTATAGGAAGGTAGTTGTAAGACTCAAAGGTAAGCGTTTGTTTTACACTTGTAAATTAGTGGAGCTAATTTTGAACGTTGAAGTACTAGGGGTGTACTTAGGAGCAAATAATACAGAACACCATGCGTATTTTGCTCCTTTTGTCGCTGATTGCCCTGTTCTTATATCCAGGTAATGCAGCAACTCCTGAACCTATAAAGCCACTATCGAAGGTCATTCGTTCTCTTGATTATTACCAGCAACAAGCTCAGCTTTGGCTATTGGAAACGCAGCAGCATCCACAAGAAGAAAATGCTTGGTTGAATTACTATACTGCTGCTCGAAATACCAATGTGCTACAAGGGTATGCAGCCTTTGATCTAGCTGATATTCTCACAGAAGTAAAGAAAAATATTCCTACCTCCTTCGAAGCCCATTATCTTACCTATTGGCAAAGCGACCTCTTCGACAGGAATTACGAAGCCTTACTAAAGGCGCATGAACTTGCACCGGAACGGTTGGAAATAGCGCACGACTTGATTCACTATTACGAATTGAAAGGTGACCTGGCCAACTATGTTTATTGGTGTGAAAGGTATTTAAATACTGGCGAATTAAGTCCAGGGATATTGACGTGGAATTATAATGCACTCGCCTCTGTTCGAAGCAATGGCGTTTTGATCACCCAAGGGGATAACGATACTTACCCTGCTTGGGTATTGCAGGCCGTAAAAGGGGTTCGCAGAGATGTTCGAATTATCAACCTTTATCTTCTTTTGGCTGAAAAGGATTACCGAAGTAGGATTTTTGCTGAGTTGCAAGTACCTGATACTTTTGAACGACCACAAGAAGCTCCTGTCAATGCCCAGTTGGAGCTTCTGCTTCGCCACCTGTTACAGTATTGTGCCCGTCCGGTACATTTGGGTATTGCTACTCCCGCTGAGCAACGGGTTGCTTTTGATAGTCAGCTTTACCTCACAGGGTTAGCTTTTGAGTACAGCCAGCAGTACTTGGATAATGTTCGCCTGTTACGTCAAAATTTCGAAAACGATTTCTTGACAGAATATCTAGGGAACCCGCTTTATTATGACCCGTCTCAGTCTGTGGTTGATCACATGAATATGAATTACATTCCAGCGCTGGCAATCCTTCATGACATGTATGGTAAGGAAGGCGCTAAAAAGGAAGCTGAAGATATTGCTGATTTGGCACTACATATAGCTGATCGAGCCGATAAAACTCATGAGGTAGCAGGAATTTTTCGACAAGAAATAAAGACAGTTTCAGCCACTACAAATATGGATTTACGTGCGCTGGACAAGGAAATGTATCCGGTAGAAGGATCACTGTACGCTTCTTCTTTCGAAGTCAGCAACGCTCAGTACCGTGCGTTTTTACAAGATTTATTAGAAGCTAATCAATTTGAATTATTAACTGTTTGTAAAACAGAGACCGTTGATTGGCTGTCTCTTTTACCAGAAGCGTACCAGCAATTGCCGGCGACAGTGCTTTTCAATATGGGCGGTAGCCCAAATGAAGGAAATCACCCGATCACTAATATTTCCCACGAGGCAGCAATAGCTTACTGCGATTGGCTCACGGAAGTTTACAATGCTTCTGACCACCGTCGTAAGCGTTTCCAAGAGGTTCGCTTTCGTTTACCAACTGTCAATGAATGGGAACAAGCCGCTAGGGGAGGGGCAACCTACGAAGCTCCTTACCCTTGGGGCGGCCCTTACTTTCGGAACGCCAAAGGCTGCTACCTTTCCAATTTTAACCCTTATTTGGTAAGTTTAAGTGAGGAAGAACCGTTATTTGGGCCATCTGCTGAAAAGCCAGAGTCACCTGGAGAAGATGGATCATATTTCCCCGCTCCGGTGGATGCGTATTTCCCAAATAACTTTAACCTGTATAATATAAGTGGGAATGTTGCTGAAATGACCCAGACGCCTAATACGACTAAAGGTGGAGGTTGGCTAGATCCCTCGTATTATACTCAAATCGGGGTTAGTCAAACGGTATCATTGCCAAATCCTAATACAGGTTTTCGCATTTTCATGGAAGTGATCAAAGAATAGGTGTTTAAGAATTATTCCAAATGGCCGGATGAAAAGCTGATGAGAGAGGTCCAGAAAGGCCGAGAGGCAGCTTTTAACGTACTGTACAAACGGTATGGCACCAAGCTGTATACCTATTTCTGGCGCGCTCTGGCACAAGAGAAAGAGGTAGCCGAAGATTTTACACAGCAGCTTTTTCTAAAACTTATTGAGCGGCGTGAATCCTACGATACACGCCGCACTTTTAGTGCCTGGCTATTTACCATTGCGGCCAATATGGTGAAAAATGAATACCGTAGACGGAGTCGACTGGCGAAAAATGTAACTCGGTATTCCACTGGAGATGATGCGTTTGAAATACCCTCGCTAGGGGGGCTGGATGTTGATTATCAACAGGCACAACTAAGCAAAGCAATGAATCAGTTGGCAGAGAAACACCGTCAGGTATTCCTACTTCGCTACCAGGAAGAGATGAGTATCAAAGCAATAAGTGAGGTGGTCGGTTGCCCGGAAGGTACCGTGAAATCCAGATTGTACTATGCCGTGAAGTACTTGGCAAAGCAATTGGAAAACATCCGTTATTAACCTCCGCAGAAACAGAAGAAAATGGAAAATTTTGAAAGACTGGAAAGGTTGTTGTTAAATAAATCCTATCAAGAACTCACGCGTTCGGAGGCAGGCTGGATGGCTAGCCAGGGCATAGATCGAGAGGCGTTTAACCAGCAAAGAGAAGTACTGCGCTCGATGAAAAACAACTTCTCCGGGAGAGGCCCACTAGCGCCCTCTTCTGATATTTTTAGAGAAGCTTTATCTGTTCAACGTAAGATAGGGGTGCAGAGTCGTAAAAGGATTTGGCTAGTTGGGGCAGCAATGATTGCCATTGGTTGTTTTATTGGGCGCTGGTCAGCTACAGTACAAGATACTATCGTATTAGGGGAAGTACATGAGGTACCAGTCAGCAAGATTGTCAGAGACACCATTTTTGTTAATCAAATACGTGAAATACAGAGCGACCCCAAAATCATCTATCGTGATCGTGTCCAGAAAGATACGGTTTACATTTCCGTGCCAATAGCCAATAATACAACAGCAGAAGAGTTGACTCGTGATGTATTATCAGTGACTTCTGTTAACGATTTACCGGAGTTGTCACGGAATGCCAGAGATACAGAAGCCTTGTTGAAAATATTGGTACAGGTATACTAAAAAAGCCTTCCGGGGAGGGAAGGCTTTCAATTTTCTATTTGGTTAAGCAGGTATTTCAATTGATACCTGAGGGGGTTACCGGAGTTGGAATCGCTGAATCGTTTGGCGGTTGACTTGAGGGTGCGATACCAAATCGACGTTCAGCGTGCAGTTTTCGTAATTTAAGGCGTAACTTTCGCGAACGGCGTTACCCATTCGGGAGTTACTGATTGGCTTGAGGCCCAAAAAATGTCCCGCCTCATCAGCGAAACTGGTCATTAAATCTTTAACGGCATTGAGCGCATTACCGCTCGTGTTTTGGTTGATTAGTCCTGCCGTCAGTGCAAGTTTTATTTTACGGGTATTCATGGTCAGATGGTTCAATGGGGGGTGTTGGGTATCAATGTTTGGTAATGAAACTCAGATTCCTACTTTTATGTTGTCTGGAAAGATTTAAAGCTTTGTTAAAATTTCTTAATAACATTAAAAAGAGGAATCATTGTCGTCTCTGTACCTATTTACGAGGTAATTACCTTTAATGGATGTCGGTCTCTAAAATTTTATTTTCCACTATCGGTAATTTGTTTGCTGTCACAATTTAATACCCTTGAAACCAAGAACGTTACCCTAATCGCTGAACGGTCATTTTTACTGGATGAACCGGGCTTTTTTAGGTGTAATAGTTGGGTCGGTGTAAAGGTGTAAAAGTTATTTCCCTTACACCCTTACACCCTTA
>NZ_JBOEFX010000167.1:0-461 GCF_050633125.1 Lewinella sp. | reverse complement strand
CAGCAAGCGTAAGTGTAATCGGGAGTGGGCCACTCGTAGGAGGGCTGATTGTTCCAGATACACTGTTGAATTCAACCTCCATCTCGTTGCCATCGATAATTTCTATCGGCGTTGGTGTTCCCGAGAAGACAACCGTGGTACTCACATCCGTCGTAACATCAAAACACAACTCAAACAAGACATCTCCATCCGGTAAGGTGACACCTGCCGCGAAGGGGTCATTCCACGTAAACGTAAGGTTGCCCGGGGTCGGGTTACCCACTGACGCGGACGTAAAGCCTACCAACGCAGGGTTGAAGTTTTGAGAACCCGTAAACGTCAAGGCTGAAGCATCGTAGTTAATACTAAACTGCATCCCCAAAATATTCTCAAAATCATTCACCGTGACCGGTAAACATACATTGTCGCCGTTGTTTGCCGTAGCATCCGCAAGGATCAGCGTGAAGCCATCAAGCACAGTG
>NZ_JBOEFX010000166.1:0-2636 GCF_050633125.1 Lewinella sp. | reverse complement strand
ATTTCCGGGGCCCTCTCTGTTTGTATACCGCCAGCAATGATTAATTATTGTACAGGTATTTTATTAATACAATTGTCAGAAAATTCAATGAAAAAATAATGCTTCATTACTTACCATAAAATTTTGTAACTTGCACCAATATTTATATTGAGTAATTTAATTTACATAATCCCATGAAGTTTCAACCATCCCAATGCTTTGGGGTTATCGCCTTATTGCTTGTGTCGTTATCTCTTACAGCACAAGAAACCCCTTCTATTTATATTAATTATCAAGATGTCGAACCAGGTCAAACTGTTGATATTGATGTACTTGTGAGCAATTATAATGACATAGTCACTTCCGCTTTTGCAGTGACATGGGATTCTATGATGTTACGGTATGTTGGCGTTGATAATATTGCGTTTGACCTTTCTGAGGATGATAATTTCAATGCAATGAATGCTACAGGGGGAGAGTTAACCTACTTGTATTTTGACAGTTCTCTTTCTGGTAACACACTGGATGATGAGGGTGTACTCTTTACTTTGCAACTGGAAGTAATTGGTGCAGAAGGAGAACAGACAGTAATCGATTTCGGTGGCTTGATGGAGGTTGTTGATACGTCGGAAGCTGACCTAGAAGCATTGTTTTTAGGAGGCATTATTACGATTGGTGAGATTAACAGTACATCGATTACGACAGACTCACGCCTTCAAGCAGAAGTGTCTCCTAATCCATTCTCTGAGGCTGCTAATGTTATTATTGAGCTCAATGAAGGAGGTGAAATCTCTTGGACATTAAGTGAAATAAGTGGCCAGCGAATTATGGATGGTAAAACCTTTTTTGGTCCAGGAAGCAATGTGCTTAAGTTAGAAAATACACTTTTTAAACATACAGGTGCTTATATTTTGCAACTTCAAATGGGTGATGTCTCTATTACCCGGCGATTGCTTTATATGGCACCCTAGTTAGACGGACTACTTTAATCATACATCCCAAATTCCCCAAAACCATGAACGGACTGCTAAAACACCTGTTCACTGGGTTGCTATTGCTGTGCATTGTCCAGTTAGCGGCCCAGCCGACTTTTACACTTACCCCTTCTAATAACCTAGTCGACCAAGGCAACTCTTTTACTGTTGACGTGAGGGTTAGTAGTTTTGCTAATGTAGCCAGTATCCAATTTCCTATTAGTTGGAATGATGCGATCATTAGTTACCAATCAATTTCTAATATTAATTCGACGGCCCTTCCCGGGCTTACCACTAGCTCTTTTGGTGTTCCTGGATCGGGAAATGCACCTGATGATCGAGTCGTGTTAAGTTGGAATCATCCGAATTTTACGGGTGTGAGCCTCGCAGACCAAACCGTCTTATTCTCTTTGACCTTTCAAGGTGAAATAGGAGGTACTACGCTTATTGAGTTCAATGAAAATTTACCACAGTCTATTGAGGTTCTTGATGCACAGGGTAATGACCTTGGGTTTGTTGGGAATGATGCGTTAGCAACAGTCAATGGCGGCGGCGGTGGCCCAACAGGGTTTACATTAAGCCTTGCTGATGTGACCGCGAATACTGGCGACAATGTTTGTTTGCCTGTTACGGTAAACGACTTTAATAGTATTTTGGGGATGCAATTCAGTGTTAACTATGATGCTTCTGCATTGACGTTCACTAGCTCACAAAATTTCAATGCTGCTCTAGTAGGTTTTACCTCTGCATCAGTGGGTAACCCGACCCCGGGCAACCTGACGTTTACGTGGAATGATCCTTTTGCAGCAGGCGTAACACTTCCTGATGGGGCTACTTTACTAGAGCTTTGCTTTACGGTCACAGGGAGTAGCACAACGACTGTTAATTTTTCCGGTACACCAACACCGATTGAGATCATTGATGGCAATGAAATGACTGTTCCTTTCAACAGTGAAAGTGGCACCGTTACCATAGGAGGAACAACGGGCCCACCCCCGATTACACTTACACTTGCTGACGTGTCAGCAAACACAGGCGACAATGTTTGTCTACCGTTAACGGTAACGAACTTTACAGATATAACGAGCATGCAGTTCAATATGAACTACAATGCCTCGATTTTGAGTTTTACAGGAGCGCAAAGTTTCAATGCGAGCTTACCTGGTTGGGGAGCGGCATCGATCACGAACCCCTCAGCGGGCGTGTTGACGGTAAACTGGACGAATGCGACAGGAGTTACGCTTCCGAATGGCACCTCGCTGGTTAGTGTATGTTTTGATGTGACGGGCAACACGACGTCGGATGTAACACTTCCTGCCCCCCGTACTATTCAGAATGGCGATGGTGATGCTGTTACGACCAATGTGAACAGCGGCACGGTTACGATCAATACGCCAATAGAAGGCTTTACGTTGATTTTAGCAGATGCTACGGCGAACAATGGCGACAATGTCTGTTTACCGGTAACGGTGAATGACTTTGACAATATTTTGGGTATTCAATTCAGTATCAACTACGATCCTGCTGCCTTGACATTTACAGGCTCACAAAACTTCAATCCTGCGTTGGTAGGCTTTACGTCGGCGTCAGTGGGTAACCCGACCCCGGGCAACCTGACATTTACGTGGAATGATCCCTTCGCAGCAGGTGTGACGTTACCAGATGGAGATGTCTTGTTTGAGT
>NZ_JBOEFX010000165.1:0-25185 GCF_050633125.1 Lewinella sp. | reverse complement strand
GACGACTTTTTAGTTCCCGCAAGCTTTTATCAAAGAAAAACCACTTTATTTCCAGATAGGAAAATCCACTATACGTATAATGATTGGTCAAGTCAACACTCCCCTCTCACCTACGTGCCAAATGTGATAATACGGGAAAGGAAATACTGGAAAAAGACCTAATTCAAAACAGTAATTTTTTTTCACCTTTTCTCACCGAGAGATAAAGAATTTAGTTTGCCAGGGCCGGTGACTCTAATAAATTGAAAAACTGATCTAACTGAGGCGTTATAACTATTTCCGTTCTACGGTTTGTTTTACGGCCGGCGTCCGTACTATTATCAGCAATCGGAGCATATTCGGCCCTTCCGGCAGCGATCAGCCGCTGAGGGGATAAGAAATAATCGTCTTGCAAAGTACGGACTACCGTCGTTGCTCTTCTCACCGACAAGTCCCAATTGTCTTTAACACAGTTCCCTTCTATCGGAATATTATCGGTATGTCCTTCTACCATTACATCAAGTTCGCTGTGATCATTGAGGACAAGGGCTATTTTATTGAGTACATTTTGTGATTCATCATTGAGGCGAGCACTCCCTGAAGCAAAAAGTAATCGATCTGCGATAGAGATATGTACTTTTCCTCCACGTACCTCCACTTTTACGTCTTCGTCCGCAATATTCCCAAGAGAACGCTTCAGGTTCATCACCAGAGATAAGTTCAATGAATCTTTAGCTTGCACCTTCTTGGTGAGATCTTGAATAAAGCTGTACTGATCGCCTAGGCTCTCTAGCGACTGCTTGATACTTTCTGCCCCTGTTTTACTAACGACCGACAAATCAGCCATACTTCCGAGTAAACTACCATTGGTAGAACGGAGATGATTCGCTTCCTGCTCCAACAATTCATACTGCGCTACTTTGTTAGCTAATTGGCTATGAGCTTCAGATACCTTGCTTCGCTGCGTAAAAAACAGTATGATCCCTGCAATGGAAAGGATAGATAAAAGGATAATGATGATGTTTGTCCCTTTCATGATGATGTTGTGTAGTTTGTAAAATGTGGATTTACCTCACTTAATTACTTATCTGACGTTTTTTCTGCTCTTAAGTTAGTAGTAATACCTAATTTAAGAACGACAACTCCGCCCTAAAAACTGCGATTATTGGTGCTTTATTATATTCGCTGACACAGAAACTGTCTAAAGCTTAGCTTAGATTCTTTGCTTAAAATCTCCATTGATGAAAAAATCCGCTTACCTATTACTTGCATTTATCTTCTTGGCTACTGCGTCTTACACGCAAGTGAATCCAAATATTGAAAAGATCACAGAGGTCTTTTTCTCAACCTATGATTATCCTTCCCAAGCTCATCGACTACTGCGTTTTGAAAGTAGGATAGATGGCTATTACGTGGTACGCATCAATACCTCCAACGAAGTAGAACGCCGAGAGAAGTTTTATGACAACAAGTCAAAAACCTACTTAACCATCAATTCCGCCAACGAATGGACTACCAATATCAATGGGAATCCAACGAACACTAAAAACCTATCCCAAAGTTATCTTCTCCAGTTAGGTCGTTTTGAAAAAGACGCTTTCAGCCGACAGCCCTATTATGGATACGCTGGATGGTACAAAGACGCCATTGCTTACTGGGAGAATAAAAAAAACCTGACAAATGAAGAACTGCATGCGCTTGCACGCGCTTATTCTACCGCAGCCATATCCTTATTAGCTAATTATTCCAACTATAGTCTCGACGAAGAACGCTTTCAGCTAAAAGATGGAATCCCTGCCATGAACACCACTCAGCTGCAACAATACCTCCAGGCCACTAATAAATGTTTGGCCGCCTACAAAATACTTAAGGATCGTGACCCTCAGTTCGTCACTCCTCTGGGGCCGGCAAGTACCAAGTACGCCAATGAACGAATGAATGTTTTTTTAACACTTTTATATTTCCAGGGAGAAGAAGAAGCACGCCATCTTTTAGAAGAAGATATGTACGAGCCGTATTTTCTTGGTAATGCTCGAAACTATCTTCGGTCTTGCCCTAAAGATGCTGTTGTTGTTGCTTGGGGGGATACCGATACCTACACCTTATTATATGTACAAGCCACAGAGGGCTTTCGTACAGATGTAATTGTGATTAACACTTCTCTTCTGGCTGTTGACAGATATCGAAAAATGCTGGTAGCAGGGCCTTTTAAGGCTTCACCTTTACAGACTGACCTGCCCGAATTCTACAATACCCTACCTATCAAGGTTTGGATGAATAGCCTGGAGTATCCAGATTCTTCTATTTCTTATGCTTTACTGAAAGAAAAAATTTCCAGAGAAGACAACTACTACAAGAGTGGGAATACCTGGACCTATCCATTGGCTTATAGTTATGTAGCCATTCCCGTTCCATCTGGCACTCCGTATCTCTATGAGGACAACGAAAATACTGTAGCACGGTGGAGGGCCTTTAGCACTAGTGTTTACGAATTAATCACCAGCTATGCTTTATTGGATCTATTGGCCGCAAATGAATGGAAGCGCTCTTTGTGTTTTCTACCAACGGTTTCTATTAACGAATTACTGCCATGGCAGGAGCACCTAGCTTGGAACGGTTGGGTCTACCAGATTGTCCCTGATCGATTGAAAGACAATAGAATTGCTGCTGGTATTATACAGCATACCGATTCTACCCTTTATCTATGGCAAGAGAAAATGGTCTATGATACAACTACAATTATTAGCTCTTTTGATAAACTCCCTTTTTATCAGCATCAAATCAAAAGTGCGAGAGAACTATTAACTAGATTATTAGAAGACAAGAAAACAGACAAAGCTTATCAGTTTGCAAGGTCCTTACCGCAAAACTACCCAAATGCTATCAGGAGTTGGGATAGACAATGGATAGAACTCGTTCCGCTTTTTCGCCAAAGCGGCGCATTAGAAACAGCGGACAAAATATTAGAGACCATAGCTGAGAACGTGCGTGAAAACAGAATTGACTTTCAAAGGGAAGAAGATCGATACTTGTTGTTGCAAAGGGTTAGGGAGTTGAAATGGTAAGGGATTTTATGGTTGATTGTTGATGGTTGTTTGTTGTAGGTTATTTAACTAAAACGGGTGATTTCGGGACATTGTGTCGCCGAAATCACCCGTTCATGGAGATTGAATAAATCAATCAAGCGTTATGCTAAGCTTAATCGCGGAAACGAACTTTTACGGTTTCGCCGATACAGCTTACCGTTACACTCTGTCCTTCGCTTACCTTACGCATGAAACCATCTTCGCGGCCTGGGAGGGCAGCAGTCAGGCGGCTGATACGAGTACCTGCATCACTAGCAACATCAGCATCGATAGAACGAGCATAGCTGTATTTATCAATTGCAGCGATGGCTGCCAAACGGCGATTCCAATCATCACAAGCCGTTGCACGCTTAGAGATGATATCTCCCATCAGCATGTAAGGCTTACCCCAACCACTTTTCAGGCTAGCAGCTTCGCGGGCTTTAGCATTGGCTTCGCCGTACTGGCCTTTCTGCCATGTGAGGATAGAGGCCATAGAGAATAAAATCTGCGCTTTGATTTCAGGGTCTTCGGTAGAATCGATACATTCCTGGTAGCTAGCCAAGGCTTTATCGTAATCTCCTTCCTTCTGGTAGACAGAACCTGCAAAACAAGGATCTTTCATACGCTCGGTCAAAGCTAGTTCATCGTAAGTAGCCTTCAATTCTGCCAATTCAGGATCGGTTTCTTCACAACCTTGTGCCATCAGCTTATTCCAGATGTAATTAACAGTTTCCCAATCTTCCTTATGTTCTGCAAAAGTAGGAAGAAGGTCACCTTTGAAGTAATCACAATCAAATACTTCAGAAGCAATCTCTCCTATTTTTGCATCCATATTGGCTTTACCAGACACGTAGTAATCCTTATAGTAGTGATCATTCTCGATATTGTGATCGGCGAATTCTACCGCTTTCGTATAAAGGTCACGAACAGTGGCCTTGTCAATTTGGCCATCCTGATACAAGTATACAAGTGTTAGACCCAGAGGGTCTAAAAGGATATACTCTGACTCATTTCCAGCAGCTTCCATTGCTGCCTGCAATGCTTCCAGTGTTTCCAAGGTATAGCCATAACCATGGGAATAGAACATGTCGAATGCCTTACGGCCAAGGATGAGCTTGCTGTCATCAGGATAACACTCCAAGTACTCATCATAGAGCTTCATTATCACTTTTGAATACTCCGCCTTCTGCTCGGTATCTTCGGTTTTTGCAGTTTTTGCTTTATACAGAATAATACCATCAATATAATGTGTTGGCCGTTGGCCATCAGCAGCGGGAGCAAGTGTGTATGCTTTTTCCCAATTACTGAAAGCAAGATTAAAATCAGATTCGGCCAAAGCTTCTACATCAGCTGCGGTTTTATCTTTCAAATAGGGACGGTACACCACGTGAGCATCCTCTGCTTCTCCTTTATTGGCGATTTCCTCCCAGTTTGTACACTGCGCAGAGAGCGAAGCGGTTCCTAAAAATAGGATAGCCAGCAGAACAGCCAGATTTTTTTGAATAGTCATACTTAATTGAATTTGCGTTTAAAGAACCACGAATTATCGTTCAAAGTGAAGCCTAGCGTAAGCCTCACGAAAGTTTCTTCTAGTACACCGTCTACTCCGGCACGCCCTAGCTCTACTGCTGTGTTAACAAAAGACACTTGCTGGCGCGGCATAATAACAGGAAAGCCCATGCCTAAGGTAAAGGAATATCCTTCCACCTGTTGTCCGTCTAGTGTACGCGGATCGGTACCATAACGGAACCCAGCTCTGTAACGGATTTTTTCCCAGTAATTATTGTAGGAATTAAAGTTAGGGATATACTCTCCTCCTATTGCGACATAGTAATTATCCATTAACTGCTCCTCTTTAAGATCATTTCGATAATTACTCCAAGCAGAGGCACCGTACTCAATACCAATATTGAGACGATTTAAATCATGAAAGTGTACACCTAAAGAATAGGAAGAAGGCAAAACTCCTTCTCCTTTAATATTTTCGTTACGGAAAATTGTATCTGAGACAATGCTAGAGAGGTAGCGGCGAGTAAACTGAGTGCCTTCCATTGTAAAGTCTGCTTCATTGCTCAAGGTTGCACCAAGAACAATACGCTTGCCATTTGGTACTTTTTCTCCTTCTTTATTCAATTCTTTGAAAAGGAAGGCATACTGTGCTCCAAAAGTCCAGCTTGTTCCACGAAAGCTAATTTCATCCTGAAACTCTGTGTTCAAAGAACCTTCCAGAGAATCAAAATCAACAAGGCGGCTGTTAATGAGATTCCCAAAAAGGAACCCTACTTCAGCACCTACAGAAAGTTGTTCGTAGCGAAAGCCAGTACCCCAACGCAGTTTGGTGGTACCACCAGCCCCTTTCAAGGTGTTGGTGCTACTCTCTACACCAGGGGTGAGGGTATCAACAAGGCGAATATCGTAGCCCACTTGGGTCTGTGGAATCAAGGTGATGCTCATACCAGCATTCCAATCATTACTTTTCCGATCCAAGGCCTGATTGATCACATTGCGAAGTGGGAAGCCCAATGAGAGATACTGAAGATTACCTCCCCAGGAAACATCATCGATTCCTCCACTACTCAACTTTGAACGTCGTGCGTACAATCCACCTTCAAAGGCTGTCGATTGCAAACTAGCCAGTGAAGCTGGGTTAAGGATATTTAGCTGATAAGGATCCTGCCAACCAGCGCCAAGGCCGGCCATTCCAGCCGATGCCGAAAAATACTGTGGCACAAAATCCCCTAAAGCGAAACGCGACAAGGGCGAATTTACCTTTGGGCTAATATTACTATTTTGCACCTGGCTCCACGCACTTAGCGAAAGCATGGTGAGAAAAAGTACCGTAAAAATTTTATGCCAAATGTTCGACATTATAAGTTAAAATTTTGTGTAGTCCATAGAGGACTAGATTTGAATGCACAAATATCTCGCATTCTATGTTATTCGCCAAAAAACTGGCATCTCCACCAGTAAGTAACACTTTTAAATCAGGCCATTGCTGTTTTAAACGCCCAGCCAATGCTTCTATTTCCAAGGCAACACCTAAGCCACCACCATTCTGTAGCGCGGTTGTCGTGCTGGTTCCCCACACTTGAACCGCCGCCAGTGGCTCCACTTGAGGGAGCCGAGCAGTAAACTCGTGCATTGCCCGCAATCTCATTCTCACTCCTGGCGATATATTACCTCCTAGATAGGTGGCATCTGCCCGAAGTATATCCATTGTAACACAGGTTCCTGCATCAACAACCAAACAAGTATTGGCTGGATAATAAAACTGTGCGCCTGCCACTGCCGCCAATCGGTCTTTACCGAGGGTGGCCGGTGTAGCGTACGCATTTACAAAAGGTAAAATCGTTTTTTCGCTCAAGCCCCAAACCTGGTATTGCTGCTCTAGCAAAATCGTCCATTCTGCGGGCCAAAATTCAGCCACGCTTGAATAGATGATATTTTGTACCTGGTGGTTGGTTGCCAAACGGGAAATATCTTCCAACTTTACCGTTGTACCAAGGTATTCTTCTACCAATTCATTCTGATGAAAAACACCATATTTTACGCGGGTGTTTCCTATGTCAATGACCAAATTGCGCATATTATTTGTGCTTGACGCTATAAATGCCTAAAATTTGTCCAAGCCATTTCTATAACGTCGTATTCGCTCATTATGACGCCTTTGCATCATCTGCGGTAACTTAAGGTACTGTTAATGTTTAATGCTTAAAGTGGCGGTGCCCTGTCATGACCATCGCCATTCCGTGCCCATCACAGTAAGCAATACTGTCTTTATCTTTAATAGACCCTCCTGGCTGAATTACAGCTTTGATTCCCTGCTGGTCTGCAATTTCTACACAATCAGGAAATGGGAAGAAAGCATCCGAAGCCATCACTGCACCATCTAGGTCAAAGCCAAAAGCTTTCGCTTTGTTGATCGCTTGCTTCAGTGCATCTACGCGGGAAGGCTGGCCACATCCCATACCGATCAACTGCTTGTTTTTCACCAAAGCAATCGCATTCGATTTGAGGTGCTTAACAGCAATACTTGCAAACAAAAGGTCACTTACCTGTTCTGGCGTAGGTGCTACTTCCGTCACAGTATCAAGATCGGCAATCGTTTCCTGGCGCATATCTGTATCCTGCTCTACTACACCATTTAACAAAGAACGGAAAGAGCGGCTACCAATCGCGTAATCCTTCAACTTAAGCAGGATACGCTTCTTTTTAGTTTTCAACAATGCCAAAGCATCCTCATCGAAATCGGGTGCAATCAATACTTCATAGAACAATTCGTTGATGGCTTCGGCAGTAGCCAAATCCACACTGGTGTTACATATAAAGATACCTCCGAAAGCCGAAACATTATCACATTCCAACGCTGCGTCCCATGCCTCTTTCAGGGTAGAACGAACCGCGAGGCCACAAGTATTGGTGTGCTTGAGGATAGCAAAAGCAGGGTCACCGATTCTTAGTTCCCGCATAATCTGAACCGCCGCGTCGATATCTACCAGGTTATTGTAAGAGATATCTTTGCCATTGAGCTTATCAAAAACGGCATCGAAATCACCGAAAAACACACCAGACTGGTGAGGGTTCTCGCCATAACGGAGAATATCAGAACGGTGGATACTGTACTTGAAAGCGATATCCGTAGTACCTTCGTTGAAGTAGTTGAAGATTGCAATATCGTAGTTCGAGGAAACCTTGAATGCCCGGCGCGCCATTTCACGGCGATCTGTTAAATCCAGCGTTCCCTCTTTTTCTTTCAGTATTTCCAAAAACAGGGCATATTCAGCGCGGGAAGGCACGACTACCACATCTTTATAATTCTTGGCTGCAGCCCGAATCAATGAGATACCTCCAATATCAATTTTTTCGATGATTGCTGACTCCTCATTGGTCGTTGCTACGGTCTCTTCAAAAGGGTAAAGGTCTACAATTACCAGATCGATTTCCGGTAGTTTGTATTCCTTTAGTTGATCCAGGTGATCGGGTTCACGGCGTGCCAAGATACCACCAAATACCGCTGGATGTAAGGTTTTTACCCGCCCGTCGAGGATAGAAGGATAAGAAGTGATGTCCTCAACTGCCGTAACAGGAATATCCAATTGGGCGATAAATTTCTGTGTACCACCAGTGGAGTAAATCTGTACACCCTGACGGTGTAGTTCCTGCACGATTTCATCGAGACCATCTTTGTGATAAACGGAAATCAGTGCGGAGCGAATCTTTCTAGCTGACATGAATGAAGTGCCTTATTTTGAAAAGAAAGCGCAAAGGTAGTTAATTGGGAGAGGTTTTTTCAACCACATAGCCACATAGTTTCTCTTTTACAAGTTGAAATCACCGAGTTTATAGGGAAATTCTGATCTTGTGGTAAATAATCAGCTATGCTAGAAGCGATAAAAGATAAAGCGATAATACTACACCAAGAAGTGATTGCCATCCGGCGGCACCTGCACGCCCATCCGGAGCTTTCTTTTGAGGAATACGAAACGGGAAAGTACATTGCCGGGTTGTTAAAAACCTGGGGGATTCCTCACCAGTATCCGTTTTCAGGTACAGGCGTGGTGGCACTGATTGAAGGCGGTAAAGGGCCTGGCCCCGTAGTGGCATTACGGGCGGATATTGACGCTTTGCCCATTGAAGAAAAGAACGAGGTGAGCTATTGTTCTCAAAACCAAGGGGTCATGCATGCCTGTGGGCACGACGTACACAGCTCCAGTTTGCTTGGAACAGCTAAAATATTGTGGGATTTACGTGGTCAATTTGCAGGCTCCGTTAAGCTTATTTTTCAGCCAGGGGAAGAAAAAGCACCTGGTGGTGCGAGTATTATGATTAAAGACGGGGTGTTAAAAAACCCTGCTCCTGCTCATATTTTCGGGCAACATGTACATCCGCCATTGGCAGCAGGAAAAATAGGTATTCGGTCTGGCTTATACATGGCTTCCGCAGATGAACTCTATCTGACGGTCACCGGGCGGGGCGGTCACGGCGCTTTACCTCAAGACACCGTCGATCCTATTGTCATCACAGCACAGATTATTACCGCGCTACAAACATTAGTGAGCAGGCAAGCCAACCCTACCCTGCCCTCTGTACTTACTTTTGGGCACATTGCCTCTACGGGAGGAGCCACCAATATTATCCCCAATGAAGTAAAACTTAAAGGCACCTTCCGCACCATGGACGAAAAATGGCGTGCCGATGCCCTGCAAAGACTTCAGAAAATGGCCAGCGGTATTGCTGCTGCCTTGGGTGGCAGTGCTCAGTTGGATATTCTTCATGGCTATCCTTTTTTACACAATGATGAATCACTGACCACGCGGGCCACAAATTATGCTCGCGAATACATGGGGCCGGAAAACGTGGTGGAATTGCCCATCCGAATGACGAGCGAAGACTTTTCGTATTACTCCCAAGAGATTCCTGCTTGTTTTTACCGCCTAGGGACCGGGAACCCGGCGCGGGGTATTACCTCTCCTGTTCACACCAATACTTTTGATGTGGACGAAGAATGCCTCTTGCACAGTACGGGGTTGATGGCTTGGTTGGCGGTTTCGGAGTTGGGTTCGAAGGTGTAAGTGATGGAAAGGTGAAAACGTTGAGGAGGTAAAAACAAGTGATTTACCTTAGCAAAGTGACTCCGCCAGAGAAGTGTTGCTCCTCTCCATTACGCCCTAGCACCAAGGTGATGTCCCAAATATAGGTTCCTTGTGCTGCATCCTTAAATTGAGAAGTGCCATCCCAGCCTAAGCTGATATCATTGGTAAAACCTTCTTTTTGTTCAAAAAGCAAACCGCCCCAACGATCAAAAATGCGAAAATTCTTAAACGCAATATCTCCTGATGATTGAATATAAAATTGATCATTTCGCCCGTCATTATCAGGCGAAAAAACATTGGGTGCAAAAAAGGGAAACTCAAGCCTTACACGTGCTTCATCACTAGCCACACAGTCATTTTGATCAATGACTGCGAGGACTAGAGAAGAATTTTCTTCAGGAAGGAAACTATAGATATCGCAATCTTCAGCACAGTTGAGCAATAAAGAATCGTTGACTATCCAGGAATAATCAATCACGGGAAAATCATTATCAATGGCTGCTATAAATTCGGCTTCTTGCCCAAACAATATCGTCTGATCAGCACCAATGTCTACGTCGAGGTAAACATCCTCCACCAATAGCGAGAAAGTTCGTGTAATACACGCATCACTAATCATTGCTTCATAGTAACCAGATTGTGTTATTAAACGAGGCACTTCATTACCGCCATCTGCCCAAGTGAGGGTAAAGCCTGGCTGGCCAGCAACAGGATTCAACCATAAGGTATCCTCTTCACAGAGGTAATATTCCGTAACTACTGTCGACAAACTATCACTCCCCAGAATTGTAAAAGGAGTGGGCAACTCACCGTCTTGATAATTACGTGGATTATTGGATAACAACCGGCCTCCCGGATATTCAGGCAAATTGGTAAAGCCATTCATGACTGCTTGCACCTCGTGATTGCCAAGCGCTGCGGCTTCTGTAACAATCAAGCTAAGAACGATGCTATCAATTCCAAAATCAGGATCAAAATTGTTGATTTGCAAAATATTCGTCCCGATTCCACTCACCTCTCCAGGGTAAGGGTTATACAATACTTCCTCAATTATAACGCCTGCCGGAAAGCTATCCCTCAGGGTAAAGTTATTTCCCGGCAAGGGTGATGAAGAACGATTAACAACTCGGATCGTTGAAGTAATACGCTGACAATGACGCAGGGTATCACCAGGTAATGATTGTTGTATAGCAATATCAAAATCTATACAGGAGCATGCATCCGTAAAATTCAGATTAGGATAATTCACAACGTCGACTACTTCATCGACAAGGGTACCCGAATTAAGGTGATAAAAACTAAGCAAGCTATTATCTCCTTCTCCTGCAAAGGATACCAGTACTTGATTATTCAAAAATGCTACTCCTGGCCTATAGTTATCTCCATAAATTAAAGACACTGATTCTCTGTTTGTAACCAGCCCTGATTCGGGAGAAATAGTAGAAAAGACACGTTCGGCTGGATGATAGCCATGCAGTTGGTTAGTGTAAATATCTAGGGCAAAGTCGGTTCCGCCATAGGTCGCATATGTTCCACCATTTGGCACTGAAATCGAATAACTTTGGGGAGCTGTATTCTCCCTAATATCTATAAAGTACAGTATGTTCATCGAATCAGAAACAGAGGGTACGACCAGGTAATTGTCATCAAAAGAAACAGTTCCTGCATGCGGCTGAAGAGCTCCATCGATTTCTCTTACAATATTATATTCTCCATCTGGAGATAATTTAAAAATACGCTGTACTCCGGGAATATTCTGATCTATACCATAAATACAATTGTCGGATCGTCGGTATCCGATGGCGTTAATTAATCCAACATTGGGTATTGGTAATGCTTCGAAATTGATGGTATTATCTCCCACTTGGGTACGATTAATATAAAAATCACCGCCCACAGCGATGATCATGCTACCATCGCAAGACCAAAGGGGCTGAGCTTGGGTAATGTTACTGAACAATAAGAGAGTAAAAAGAGCACTTAGACAAGTACGAATCATGAGAGCTGTTTAAACGTCAGAGAGAGTATACTTATAGTCCTTCAAAGCAAGGTTTGGCAGACTATAAATATAACAACAATGAGTAAGCTATATTCTTTTAGGTTGTAATTTAACAACAGCCTTGTTAAAAAAATCCCGAAACCTCAAGCGAGGAATCGGGATAGTATGATGACATAGGCAGTAACCTACGGTATTATGCCACAGTCTCTTCTTTTTTGATGGCCTGCCGGAAGACCACCACGTCGTCAAAAACATCGAGTACCAATTGCTGACCGGGCTGCACGGTATTCGCTAACAGTTGCTTGGAAAGCTGTTTCAGTACCCGCTTCTGGATTACGCGCTTGAGTGGGCGCGCGCCAAATTCGGGGTTATAGCCTTCATCAGCGAGCCAGTCCATGGCGTGTGGCGTAACCGTCAGGTTGATCCCTTGCTCCGTAAGTATAGTTTTGAGACCATTCAACTGAAGCTCAACGATGCCGCGAATATCCTTGCGCGACAAGGGACGGAACATGATGATCTCGTCAATCCGATTGAGAAACTCAGGGCGGACCGACTTTTTCAGCAAGTCAAACAAGAGGTTTCTAGTCTTATCAATCGTTTCTTCCTCTTCGCCTTCGACCATGCGCTCGAAATTGTCGCGAATGATCTCGGAACCGATGTTGGAGGTCATGATAATAATGGTGTTTTTGAAGTTCACCACCCGACCTTTGCTATCGGTAAGCCGCCCGTCGTCCAGTACCTGCAAGAGGATATTGAACACATCGGGGTGTGCTTTTTCGATTTCATCGAGTAAGACTACAGAGTATGGCTTGCGCCGAACAGCTTCGGTGAGTTGGCCACCTTCGTCGTAGCCCACGTAGCCCGGAGGCGCTCCTACCAATCGGCTCACTGCATGGCGCTCTTGGTACTCACTCATGTCAATTCGCGTCATCAGATCTTCGTCATCGAAGAGGTATTCCGCGAGGGCTTTGGCTAGTTCGGTCTTACCGACCCCGGTGGTACCGAGAAATAGGAATGAGCCGATGGGCTTGCTCTGGCTGCTAAGGCCAGTACGGTTGAGGCGAATGGCATCGGCTACCGCTTCTACCGCTTCGTCTTGTCCGATGACGCGATGATGCAAGTCTTCTTCGAGGTGAAGGAGTTTTTCGCGTTCGCTTTGGAGCATCCGCGTAACAGGAATCCCCGTCCAACGGCTTACGATTTCGGCGATGTCTTCCGCTTCGACTTCTTCCTTTACCAACATTTTATTATCGGACTGCATTTCCTGTAACTGAGCCGTAAAAGATTCCAGCTGGGCCTGCACATCAGGAACTCTACCGTAGCGAATTTCTGCTGCTTCGGCGTAGTTGCCTTCCCGTTCGGCGCGGTTGGCTGCCAACTTCAGTTGTTCCATATCCTCTTTGGCTTGCTGGATACCGAGTACTACTTCGCGCTCGCTTTCCCACTGGGCTTTGAGGGCGTTGCGGGCTTCTTCCAGGTTGGCCAGATCCTCGTTGATTTTGTCGATTTTCACCAGGTCGTTCTCACGCTTCATGGCTTCGCGCTCGATTTCGAGTTGGCGAATTTTGCGTTCTGTTTCATCAAGTTCTTCGGGCATAGAATTCATTTCCAGGCGCAGGCGGGCCGAAGCCTCGTCGATCAAGTCGATGGCTTTATCCGGCAGGAAACGATCTGCGATATAGCGGCTGGATAATTGCACCGCTGCTACAACAGCTTCGTCCTTGATGTTGATCTTGTGGTGCGTTTCGTAACGTTCCTTCAAGCCACGCAAGATGGAGATGGCATCTTCTTCGGAAGGCTCACCAACCAAAACGGTCTGAAAGCGCCGTTCGAGGGCTTTGTCCTTTTCGAAATACTTTTGGTATTCGTCCAAGGTTGTGGCACCGATGGTTCGGAGTTCTCCACGCGCCAGGGCAGGTTTGAGGATATTGGCTGCATCCATAGCACCCTGGGTTTTACCTGCACCAACAAGGATGTGGATTTCATCGATAAAGAGAAAAATCTGCCCATCTGCTTGGGTGACTTCGTTGATCACAGCCTTAAGGCGTTCCTCGAATTCACCTTGGTACTTGGCACCGGCGATCAGTGCGCCCATATCGAGGGTATAAATGTCTTTGTCCCGCAAATCTTCTGGCACATCTCCATTGATGATACGATGAGCGAGGCCTTCTACAATGGCTGTTTTACCAACCCCGGGCTGACCAATGAGAATAGGGTTATTCTTGGTGCGCCGCGCCAAGATGTGCAGAACACGGCGGATTTCTTCATCGCGACCAATCACAGGATCGAGTTTGCCGTTGCGGGCGCGCTCATTGAGGTTGATCGCGTATTTATTGAGGGCATTGTAGGCTCCTTCCGCGCTGTTGGTGGTGACCCGCTGGCCTTTGCGCAAGTCTTCGATGGCAGCGATGAGGCCTTTTTCTGTCACGCCACTGTCCTTGAGCATCTGCCCGACACTGTCTTTTACGGAGACGATGGCAAGGAGAATATGCTCTAAGGCTACGTACTCATCCTGAAAGGTTTTCAGGTAAGTGTTGGCTTTTTGGAGCACTTCATTGGTGGTGCGGGCCAAGTATTGCTGCCCACTACTACCCGTTTGTTTAGGATAAGAGGATACAATGCTTTCGGTAGCGCTCTTAACCGCAGAGAAATTGACGCCTAGCTTTTTGAGTACAAAAGGAGTGACGTTTTCGTCGACCTCTAATATGCCCTGGAGCAAATGGCCAACTTCAATACTAGGGTTATTGCCCTCCATAGCCAGCTGCTGGGCCCGTTGGACCGCCTCCTGGCTTTTGATAGTGAAATTATTCAAATGCATGTTGCTTAGTATTGTGCAGAAAATAAACCGCGATTTGGTTTCGTGGATTCTTCGAAGTTTTCCAAATAGTTAAAACACTTAAGATGAAGTACTTATTCAACTATTTAAAAAAAAACCATGTAGTAGACGCGGAGCCAAATCACTTTTTATTTTCGTGCTGTTCCTTATTTTTGATCTTTTGGACTTCCGTGCAGAATTCCAAAAATGCTTTTATTGATTTAAGTAGTCTGAACTACCAGGTCAACTGCAAAGGATATGCCAAGGGGCAAACGGCGAGCAACCAATGCCATTGTGACACCTTTTCACCAAGTCGACCGACATAAAGTCAGGTTAATTTAGTTTTTCGCTGTCATTCTGTGGTAAGCTTTGGCGACGTAGGCGTAACCGACGTCCAACGGGGACACCACCACTTGACCTCTTGCTCGTCTGCTGATTGCTGGTCAAGAGACCAGCAGTATATGTACTTGCAGTCTGGAGACTACAAGGAGCTCAGGCTTAAAAGCCCTTTTTTTGAACCTAAAATGAAAAAATGCTAGTGAGAACTCTCAGGGAGACTCACCAGCAGTATTTTTTCGAACAAAACAAGAACCGTCAGCCGTCAGTCCATCAAAAGCCAATCAAGCAACTTGGGGCTTTTTACACAACCCCTAGTTCAGTAGGTTGACGAAGAGGATAGCGGCCTAAAACAGGGAGCAAATCAGGTAGGGATAGGAGCGGTATGCAATGCGGAGCACTGCATGAGAGTGGATAGCCCGGCCCCGCAGCAGGCGGGGACCTGCCCAATAAAAAAACTCAGGCTAACATGAAATATTCACGTTAGCCTAAGATAAAAAGGTTTGCATAATACTCAAACACACACACGTCCGAGGTTAGGAGCCCCGGAGAGAAAAGTTTTGCAGAGAGTAGCGCGCGCATTGTCCCCGTAAAATATGCTTCTTGTTTAGAACCTTTTGGTCCTATTTACTTACTTCGGCGCTGTGTAATAAAAACGTCATTTGGTATTGAGGAGCAAACAACGCCGATGCAAAAGAGGTAAAAAAGTGATTTCAGGTCATGCAGCACTGCTTTGTTGAAGTGTTGCAATATTTGAGGATTGCTTCTGATGCCAAAATACAAGGGGGACACTGGAAGCTATTGCTTTATTTTGGAAGCTCTCTTTCCACTTCAATAGAAGGAGGTTTTCCAAATTCCACAGTTTTGCAGACCTAAAATCCACTTTGAAAAAGGATGATGAATAGAAACCCGAACTATGTGCCTGCCAGCCCACTCCCACGGGATAAAGGCAGAGCACGGGAAACTCTCACGAATAAAAAGTTTTTAGGATGAAAAATTTATAAGCCTTTTGCTGTCTCTAAATCATTTGGTTATTTGTTTTACCGTCGTACCATTGCTGGTTGTCAGGTGGAGGAAATAATTGCCCTTTGGCAAGTTGGTCATGTCTACTTCGGTGCCATCAGTAGCCTGTGTTTGTTGATTTCCCAACAACTGGCCAGAGGCAGAAAACAACTGTACGCCCTTCAATTCATTCTCTTCTCCGCTTGTTTCTATCGTCACTTTGTTTACCACAGGATTAGGGTAGACGTTGATTTCTCTGTTATTTTCCTGGCTATTAAACGGTGCTGGAAAATCTAAAGAAAACGCTATGTCTTCATCGGCTCCATTTCTATTGGTTATTCCGCTTGCAGGTGAATTGGCATTATTTGCCGTCGTTAGTGCCTGCGTTGGGGCTGCTAAAATGGTAACATATTCCGTTGATCCTGCTACTGGGTACTCTTGTAGATTTTGATCAACCATTTTGATTTTCTCCACCGTGATACCTGTATTTACATCTTCGAGAAAGGCAATATCTTCCACGATAATCATGATAGAAGCAATATCGCCATGGCCGTTGGCCTCTCCTTGTTCTTTGCGCAGGATAACCACTTCGATTTCTCCTGCTTCGTTGTTTAGCTGAATAAAAGATTCCGCTCCATTGCCATTATTTCCGTTTAGCCAAGTATTGGATAACAAATCAAGGCTAATCACATTTGGATTCCACAAGGGAGCTGTTAACTCATCAGCAAAAAGTGTTGGATCAAATTTTATGGTAAAAGTGATCCCGAAAAAATGATCTACCGGCTGGGTTGCATCTCCCAAGCTAAGGCTTAAATTGAGTGCGTCACCTGCTTCAACGTTACTGGTGCTTGCACTTAACAGTAAGGTAGGGTCCTGAGCTGCATCACCAGTACTGTATCCATCCGGATTGAGCACACCGTGGGTATTCCCGTAGTTTTTTCGCCAAAGCACCTTTCTATCCCCCTGTTCTACCTTTCCGCGGCCATTAACATCAGCATTGCTAAAGTTTATACCATCCGAAAAGCTCTGTAGCCAGGAAGGACCTGACGTATAGCCTTCCCAATCAGAACCGGCTTCATATCTTTCAGGTCCAACATTTCCTTCAGCAACTCCATGGTATAACAAATCTATACCATTAACTATTCCGTTGTTGTTGATGTCTCCTGGCCAAATTTGCTGGCCCTGAGCACACAGTGCTACACCCCATTGGGTTATTAGCAATAACATGACAGCTGCCCTCAGGGCAGGAACGTGTAAATTTCTCATCCTTTCTAACAATTTGGGAGTTACCTATTCAAATTCACCAGGGAGCCATTCCTCAATTAGCTCCTTCGTGTTTTGATGTTACAAACATAGAGGATCGGTCAACAGCAAAAAATTACATATTTTTAGCTTTCCCAACCAATGATACTCAACCAAACGGCAACACAATCAATCAAAAAAAAACATAAATCACTGTAAGTCAATAAAAACACAATCTACAGATTATTTATTATTAATATATATACTACTATAAACTCCAAACCAAATAGCAATCCATTTTTAATGAAAAAGGAAAAAACATTAACAACATTGAGGCGTTTTTCCAGAAAAAAAATGAATCTTTTTCTGGATTTCGTTGCGTCGCCATATTTCAATAAAAACCAACGCCTTCTGGATTTCGCTCATTACCTCTCCTCTTTTCACCCTCTTTTCCCAGAAGAGAGTTTGGCCTTGGCGTCTATTCCTTCTAATATTTTACCCCCTGACAAAAGAAACAAGAAGGAATTGAGTTATTTAAAAAGCCATCTCAACAAGCTATTGAAAACATTTATAGGGCAACTCCATTATCAGGATAGCACCAATATTCAGGAACTTGATGTCATTCAAGGATTAATGAAAATGGGCAGTGATGATTATGTCCCAATGCTTAAAGCTTTTAAAACCAAACTCGATCAAATCAACAAACCGGGAAATGATGAGCTTTGGATGCAGTATACTACATCGAATATTCTGCGGGGGCAGTTATCAGGCAAACCGGCTGATGTAGAAGTTATTTTGCAAGAGAGCATCAACCGACTAGATGAATACTACCTGATTAATAAACTGAGCTACGGCATAGAAATACAAAACCGGCAACAGGTGATTCAATTTGCTCCTTCTTTCCAGAACGACTTGATGGATCAAATAGAAAAACACTTAAGCGAGAAGGAGGAAATGGGACCTCGATTATCGCTTTATTATCAGCTCTACCTGTGTTTTAAATATCCTGATGAGGAGAAACATTTCTACAAACTGGTGCGTCTACTCCCGGAGCACCAGTTGAAAATAGAGCGAACGGAATGCCGAGGTATCTATTTAGCAACCATCAATATCTGTTTAAGAAAGATGCGCATTGATTATAATACCTATGCGACGATCTGCCTTGGCCTTTACGAAGAAGGCATCAGGACTAAAATTCTTTTTGAACGGGGACTATTAACCGAGTGGACCTACCGCAACGCAGTAAAAATTGGTCTAAGGCTAGAGCGTTACAAATGGACAACAGACTTTATCCACACCTACAATCCGTTCTTGGCGGTAGCATCTCAAAAGAATGCCTTGTATTCCAATTTAGCGGAAGTTGCTTTTTCACAAAAAGAATTTGATCAGACTTTTGAGCATTTACATAAAATCAAGATCAATCATTTCCGCTACCACCTGAGTACCAAGATACTTTTGATTAAGACCTTTTACGAAACGGAGAATATCGACTCCTGTCTTTCGGCGTTGGGTGCATTTACCGTTTATCTTTCTCGCCTCAAAGGGGTATCTCTAGCGGTGAAGAAAAACTGCCAGCATTTTTGTCAACTTCTCCATCAAATTCTGATGCAGAGTAGCGACAAGAAAAGAGAAAAAACCAAACTCAAGATTCAGCAACAGACGCCATTGGCAGAAAGGGAGTGGCTGCTTGATGTTTTTAGCAGAGAGCATCCGCGCTTTTAATAGTTACCATTCAACCCGCTCATTCTACCATTCAGCTTTTTGAAGTGGAATGCCTGCTGCTTGGTGTTCATCTTTGTCTAAGTAACCAGATGAAGAATTATGAGAGCGTTAAGCCTGTTGTTATTATTAGGAGTACTTCTCCCCTATTTACCCGGTCAATCCTTAGACCAATACGTACAAATAGCCCTGGAAAACAATCTGGAGCTTGCTCAGAAAGACCTCAGCTATCAAGAAGCTCAGGCCCAACTAGCACAAGCTAAAGCCTTGTTTTGGCCTCAATTGGGGATTAATGGCCGCTTTAGCGTAGCACAAGGCGGGCGAACGATTGACATTCCGGCGGGTGACCTTGTTAATCCTGCTTACCAAAACCTCAATGCACTCAACCAGCATATATCTGGTAGTGACCCTACCTATCCGGCATTCCCCAATTACGGTACCGTAGATAATGCGTCGATCAATTTCCTTCGTGCTACGGAGCAAGAGACGGTCGTGCGCTTGAGTATGCCCGTTTACAACAACTCGATTGTTCGTAACCGTCAGATAAAAGAGAGCATGCTTGCTGCAAGTGGTAGCGAGTTGGCAGGATTTCGCCGACAACTACGACGGGATGTGAAACAAGCCTACTACTTGTATTCGCAGGCTCATTTTGGTCGACAAATCTATGAGGATGCTTTGCAGTTGGTGGAGGAAAACCTACGTACCACCCAAAGTCTACAGGCTCATCATCAAGTGACCGCCGCCGATGTCTATTCTGCCCAAGCCCAAGTAGCGAGTGTTCAACAGCAACTGGCTGTAGCCATACAGCAAGAGCAATCCGCCCAAGCATATTTTAATACCCTCCTGCGCCGAGAATACACAACAGCCATTAGTCTGGAAGAACAACCTGAGCATTCTACCGATGTCATTCTTGGCTTGGAGGCCGCCCAACAGCAAGCCTGGCAACAGCGGGAAGAATTGGAACAGTTGAACTTCTACCTCGCTGCTGCCGAAGAGAACCGCAAACTGGCCAGCGGCAACCGGTTACCTACCGTCAATTTCCAAGCTGATTATGGCATTCAAGGAACCACTTACAGCTTCACAGGCGAAGATGATTTCTTCCTTGGATCGCTGGTTCTACAGGTGCCTTTATTCAACAAAGCCACTTCGGCCAAAGTACAGGAGGCCCAACTTGCCCAACAGCGACTGCTACATCAAAAAGCCGCAGCGGAACAGCAAATTGGCCTTCAGGTTATCAACCAATACTATGCTTTGCAGGCTGCCCAAACCCAAGTAGCACAGGCTCAGCAACAAAAACTAGCCGCGACCGAGGCTTTTCGCTTACAAAAGCGGCTTTATGAGCAAGGACAAAGTAATCTGGTCACTTTTACGGATGCCAGAACATCGCTAACGAATGCTGAGCAACAGCTGGTCATCAGTCGATACAATTATCTCCAACAGGTTACAGAATGGGAATGGGCAATGGGGAATTAGTGTGAGGTTGGCCGTTGTTTTTTTGCCTAAAGGTGACACTCGAAGGACAACCTCACCGTATTAAGTACTTGGTACAGGGTATCCAATCTGGTTGTTTTTTCGGCTTACATTCACGACCCACCCCACCCCCTCCCTACTAGGCGAGGGACTTTTAAAAGCCACAACTCCATTTGCCTAACTCGAAATAATTAAAATCCAAATCAAAAAATAATGAGAAACATCTTAGCCATCCTCGCACTTGCCATTATCGTCAGTGCTTGTACGACACAGGCGCAAAACCGCCAGCCTTCAGCTGCTGCCAAAAAAGTTGCGGCAGCCTCCGCTACTCAAATCAATTTTCAACCTACTGTTTTTGCAACCGGACCACTGGCTGCTGCTGCGGAAGCAAAACTAAGCTTCAAGACCGGTGGTATTATTGCCAAGGTGCTGGTCAGAGAAGGGCAAAAGGTTCGTAAAGGGCAGCTTTTAGCAGAACTTCAGCTAGACGAGATACAGGCGCAGCAACAGCAAGCTAGTCTTGGCGAAGATCAAGCTGCTATCTCACTGGAGAATGCTCGCCTTGCATTGAGATTGGCTGAGCGCGACTACCGAAATGTATCGGGACTCTATGCCGATAGCGTAGCTACCTTGGAGCAATTGGAAAATGTAGAAGTGCAGCTTAATAACGCCAAAAACCAGTTATCCGCAGCCGAAAAAGGGCTTGCTTTTCGCCAGCAAGGCGTAGAAGTTGCTCAGTTCAACCTACGCTACAGTAGCATTGTAGCGCCATCGGATGGTATTATCCTTCGGCAGTTTGCGGAAACCAACGAGCTGGTTGGGCCGGGTAATCCAGTCTTCCTGTTCGGTAGTCGCCAAGAGGCACAGGTACTTAAGGTAGCTGTCACGGATAAAGATATTATTCACTTGAATTTAGGCGACAGCGCGACCATCCATTTTGATGCTTACCCAGAAGTGGATTTTCTTGGCTTCGTGCGCGAGTTGGCTGGCACTTCTGATCCATTTACAGGTACTTACCCTGTAGAAATTGAGCTCGCCCCTCAAGCGCGGCAGCTCGTCAATGGCTTTATTGGCAGTGTTACCATCCAGACGCAACAGCGGCAATCTTTAATCAGTATTCCTGTTGATGGACTCTTGAAAGCAGATGGTGCTATCGGCCAAGTGATGGTCATCGACCAAGGGCAAGCTCGCTTGCGCGAAGTGAACATTCAACAATTACAACAAACCCAACTCCTCCTACGGCAAGGCCTCGAGGTCGGAGAAATGGTCATCACTGCTGGTGCCAGCTATATAGAAGAAGGTGATCGGGTGGAGGGGTTTTAGTGTAAGGGTGTAAAGGTGAAAGGGTTTTCAAAGTCGGAAAGCGGAAGTCGGAAGTATTAAGAGTTGTTAGTTGATGGTTGACCTTGTGCACCTGCTTCCGATTTCCCACTTCCGACTTCCGACTTCCGACTTATGGTATTTATTCTTTTTTCTAGATTTGACAATTTTATCTACAATGAATATTCCTCAGTTCTCTATCCGTAACTATCAGCTGACGCTGACGCTTTTCGTTATGCTCTTGCTGGCCGGTATTGCTTCTTTTCTGGGTATGCCTCAGCAAGAGGACCCTGTGCTGGATATCCCCAACACGCTCGTTATTGCCGTTTATCCGGGGGCCAATCCACACGATATTGAAAGCCAGGTCGTTGACCCGATTGAAGAAGCAATCAAGGAACTCGATGACCTCAAGGAGCTACGGACCGTCATCCGCGACGGGACAGCAGTGACAGAGGTAGAATTTGAATTTGGGGTAGATGCCGACGACAAGTACGACCAAATTCAACGCCAGCTCAACCAATTGGGGGATGTTTTACCCGATGACCTTTACAGCCTCGAAGCCCGCCAGATTAATACCAACACGGTAAACATATTCCAGATTGCCCTAATTTCCGACGAGGCGAACTACCGCCAACTTTTCCAGGAAGCAGAACGCATTAAAAACAAGATAGAAACGGTTAACGGTGTTCGTAAAGTAGAAATCGAAGCCTACCCCGAAGAGGAAGTACGGCTGGCTTTAGATCCTGTAAAAATGACGCAAGCCAATCTGAGCATCGATGATATCGAACGCGCCATTGCCGGCACCAATGCCAATATCCCGGGCGGTGCCGTAAAGGTCGCCAACAAGCTTTTCGCCGTCAAAACCTCCGGTGCCTACGAAGATTTAGAACAGATTCGCCAAACGGTGGTAGGCGTCTACAATGGCAAGATGGTTTATTTGAAAGATGTCGCTGATGTTGACTTTAGCTACGAAGACGAGCGCTGGCTCGCACGCTACAACGGCCAACGAGCTATTTACATCAATGTCACTCAAAAAAAAGGCATCAATATTTTTGACGTCAGCGAGCCCATAAAAACTTCTCTGGCAGAACACCAACTACCCGGCGACATGCAGGTGGCTTACGTCTTCGACCAGTCGGTAGGCGTACAAGATCGTATCAGTGGCTTCATCGGCAACCTCGGACAAGGTATTCTACTCGTAGGTATTATCATTTTCCTACTCCTGGGCGTACGTTCGGCCAGTTTGGTCATGCTGGCTATTCCGCTGAGTATCATGATCGGATTGCTGGTGGTAGACAGCATGGGCTATACGCTACAGCAAATGTCTATTGCAGGCCTCATTGTAGCTTTGGGTCTACTGGTAGACAATTCTATCGCCATCACCGAAAATATCGAACGCCTCTTGGGCAAAGGCTATACTCCCGCACGAGCAGCAGCCGAAGGCACCCAACAGCTGGTCACGCCCATTGGCAGTGCGACGCTCACAACAGTGCTGGCCTTTGTGCCTATTGTCTTAATGCCTGATGTTACGGGAGCTTTTATTGCGGCACTTCCTATCACGGTCATTGCTACCTTACTGGCTTCCTACTTAGTAGCGATCATGCTTACCCCTTTCCTTGCCAGTCGTTTTCTCAAAGCAAGACCCGAAGAACAAAAAAGCAGCTGGTTATTCGAGCGCATGGGGCGTTTTATCCAAGGACCTTACACTCGTACATTGCATTGGATAAACCGCAACAAGTGGACGACACTGGGCTTAGCCGGCCTTAGCTTTGTGGGTGCGATGGCGCTTTTCCCGCTTGTAGGGGTTAGCTTTTTTCCAAAAGCAGAAAAGCCACAGATGCGAATCATCGTCAATTTGCCAAAAGGCACCAACCTTGATGCTACCGACCGAGCCGTCACTTACGTTGAGCAAACCCTCCAGGAGTACGATCAGGTTGACTACTACGCTGCCAATGTTGGCCACGGTAATCCACGTATTTATTACAATATCGCACCGACCAATTACAGCAATACTTACGGAGAGCTATTCGTCACACTCAAATCTTATGATGTAGACGAATTCTACTCACTACTCAGCGAATTGCGCACCCGCTTTGGGGAATACACCGCTGCCCGTATCGATGTAAAAGAATTCGTTCAAGGACCACCCAGCAAGGCTCCCGTAGAAATACAAATCAAAGGCAACAACCTCGAAGAACTTCAAACCATTGCGCGTCGGGTCGAACGCATCGTTAAGCAAACCCCAGGTGCCGTCAACGTCTCCAACCCGCTGCGGGAAAACAGCACCGACCTTCACTTTAGTATCAATAGAGACAAGGCCATGCTCTTTGGGGTGCCCCTCTTTACGGTCGACAAAACTATCCGCTCCTTCGTCAATGGCAATGCAGTAGGTGTTTTTCGCGATACCGAGGGCGAAGACTACAACATTGTTCTCCGCTACGAAGCTGGCGAAAACTTCCAACTCTCCGATTTCGACCGACTGAGTATTCCTACCATGACCGGCAAGTTCCTCCCCCTTCGTCAAGTGGCCAATATCACCTTCGAAGAGGCCCCCAGCCAGATCGAGCACTACGACAACCAGCGTGTAACCACCATTCTCGCCGACATCGAAAATGGTTTCACTCTCGACGCAGTCATCGCCGACATCGACGCTCAGCTTGTTCAGGAAGAATGGGCAAAGGACTACCCCTACACCTACCTGGGCGACTTGGCCAATCGCAACAATTCTTTCGGTGGCATGGGCATCGCCAGCCTTTTAGCTATACTGCTTATTGTCGGCGTACTCATCATCCAATTCAAGTCATTCACCCAACCGCTCATCATCCTTACGGCCTTGCCATTAGCCATGATCGGCTCCATCTTGGCCTTACTATTCACGGGTATTGCCTTCTCTTTCACGGCTTTCATTGGCCTCACTAGCCTCATCGGCATTGCCATCAACAACAGTATTGTCCTAGTCGATTATGCCAATTCCGTAAGGGCCGAAGGCGCCACCATTGTCGAGGCTGCCATCCAGGCGGGGCAGGTTCGTTTCATTCCCATTGTGGCCACCACCCTTACCACTATTCTCGGCCTCTTGCCCCTTACCCTCAACGGTGGTTCCCTCTGGGCCCCCATGGGTTGGACCATCATTGGCGGGCTGCTCACTTCTACCACATTAGTCTTATTGATCGTCCCTGTGCTGTACCAGTTATTCACCCGTGAAGAGGTAGTAACAGTATAATTTTCATAAAACCACCAAAGGGACGTACGTTTTTTTTAGAATTTCATACTTCAGGCACTCTCACTTTGAGGGTGCCTTTTTGGGGTCGTGCCGGTAGTAGCGTTGCTTCGCAATCGCCACTACGGCACCAGGCTGTCCGCTATTTCCGCCCCAAAGGTGCGGAACCGCTTCCATCCTTCGCCCTTGCCCCCTCCGGGCCCCGCGCTCCGGCCTCACGGCCTGCGCACTGATTTTTGGGTGGTACACCCTCATGCTAAATTCGTGAATTTAGCCTGTACAAGCCCCCCCTTAAATGTCCTTATAATCCCTTATATGGTTCAAAAAACATCTGGTGGTTCAACAAAAAAACGGCAGCTCCCATTTCCAGGAACTGCCGCTTTTGTTTTACTATGTCTGTACCATCGAACCAATTAACGATC